>JAFGNC010000366.1 GCA_016927175.1 Gammaproteobacteria bacterium
AACGCGATCGCGCACGAAACGGGTCGGGCACGAAACGATCGGGAGAGAAACCATCGCGAAAGGGCCGATGATCGAAGCGATACGGCGGCTGCTCGGGCACGTGGCGCGTCCGGCCCGGCAGGACGAGGGCGGCGAAGGTCTGGTCGTCGAGCCGTACCGCGGTTACGGCAACCGGCACGAGATCTTCGTGATGGGACGCGTGTACCGCCAGCCCGGCGGCCGCGCGCCGGATGAGACGGGCGATCTTGTCGCGGGCCTGCGCAGACTGCTGCGGCGCGGTGCGGCGGGGCGGACGGTGAAGACGCGCTTTGGCGGTTCCGCGCAGAGCGTCGCCACCGATCGGGCCGGCTACTTCCGGCTGCACCTTCGATTCGAGGAGCCGCAGCAGGCCGACGGACGCTGGCTGCGCGTGCCGCTTTGCCTCGAGCTGCCGTCGGGCCGCGAAAGCACCGGCACCGCCGATGTGTTCGTGCCGCCGGACGACGCACGCTTCGTCGTGATCAGCGACATCGACGACACGGTCATGCTCACCGGCGTCGCGCAGAAGGTGAAGATGTTCTGGCGGCTTTTCGCGCAAGGCGCCGCGAGCCGCGTCGCCTTCCCTGGCGTGGCGGCGTTGTATCGCGCGCTGCACGGCCGCGAGAGGAATCCGATCCTGTACGTGTCGCGCGGCCCGTGGAGCATTTATTCGATGCTCGAAGAATTCTTTCAGATGCACCGCATCCCCGTCGGCCCCGTCCTGTTCCTGCGTGACTGGGGGCTGTCGTTTCGCCGGCCGCTGCCGCGCAGGGCGCCGGAGCACAAGCTCGAGCTGATCCGCGACATGCTCGTGCTGTACGACGATGTGCCTTTCGTGCTGATCGGCGATTCGGGGCAGCACGACCCCGAGATCTATGCGCGGATCGTGCGGGAGAATCCCGGCCGCGTCGCGGCCGTCTTCATCCGCAACGTCGGCCACGACAGCACGCGCGCACGGGAGATCGACGCGCTGGCTCAGGAAGTGCTCGACGCGGGAAGCAGCCTGCTGCTCGCGTCGGACAGCGTCGCGATGGCCGAGCACGCGGCGGAGCTCGGGCTGGTGCCGCAGTCCGCCGTGGCGGAGGTCGCCAACGACCGCTCGCCCGAAGAGCGGCGGCAATCGCCGCGGCCGGTAGGCGCCGTGCGCCGCAAGTCCCGGGAAGAGACGAAGCGCGCGGTGGCGGACGGAGAGCTCGACGAGACTCTGGCGGCGGCGTCGGACGAGCCGCCGAGCACCGTCGTCGAGGCGGAGAACCACCGCCGCGTCGAATGAATCGAAACTGACCGCATCGACCCGCCCGCTCGCCCTGACCCCTGCGCGGGCTTCGTCTCGGTCACGCGACGCGTGATGCGTGCCGGCGGCGCCCGTCTCCGACTCGCCGTCAGAGCCGATTCACACGCCCGTCACGCCATTGCCACGGCCTCTTAATCGAGAGCCCCGATCCTACGGCTGCCCGCCTACGGGATTGAGTTGCTACTCGAAACAACAAGGAGATCCGTGCAATGCTCAATGTCACGCGACGTCGATTCTTCTCCGCATGCGGCGCCGGCGCCGCCGCCGCGGCCATCGCACCGCTGGTGGCGCAAACGGCGCGCGCCGCGCAGGGAACACCGGCCTTCGGCCGCGGCTTCGGTGCGCTGAATCCGAAACTGCCGCTCAATGCCGATGCGCTGCCGTCCGATCTGCGCGGCGTGCCGCTGCTCGCGCTGCCCGAAGGCTTCGAGTACACGGCCGTGTCGATCACGGGTCAGACCATGAGCGACGGTAACGCCGTTCCGGCGGGACACGACGGCATGGCCGCGTTTCGCGGTCCCCACGCCAGCACGATACTCGTCAGGAACCACGAGCTCAGAACGAGCCCGTACCCCGTGCTCGTCGCCGGCGGAACGCCTTACGACTCGCTGCGGCAGGGCGGAACGACGACGCTGGTGATCGGCCCGAAGGGCGAGCTCGTTTCGGACTACGGGTCGCTGACGGGGACCGAGCGCAACTGCGCCGGCGGCCCGACGCCGTGGGGCACGTGGCTGACCTGCGAGGAGACGTTCGGCGAGACGGACAACGCCCGGCACGGTTATGTCTTCGAGGTGCCGGCCGGCGGCGTGGTCGCCGATCCCGAGCCCCTGACGGCCATGGGCCGCTTCAATCACGAGGCCGCGGCGGTGGACCCCGCGACGAGCTTCGTCTATCAGACCGAGGACCGCGGTGACAGTTTGTTCTATCGATACATTCCGGCGGTCCACTCGGAGCTCGCCTACGGCGGCTCGCTGTGGGCCCTGCGGCTCAAGGACTGGCCGGCCGGCATCGATACACGCAGCGGCTTCAGAGATCTGCTGAATCTGCCGCTCGCCGCCGACTGGGTGCGCATCGACGAGCCCGATCCGGCGACGGACACGGTGCGCGCGGAAGGCCGGTCGAAAGGCGCGGCCGTGTTCTCACGGGGCGAGGGCGCGTGGTACGGCAACGGCTTCGTCTACTTCGTATGCTCGAACGGCGGGGACGCGGGCCGCGGCCAGGTCTTCGCGTACGATCCCGCCGCCGAGACCGTGACGCTGGTCTTCGAGGCCGTGCCGGCCGCCGATCTCGGTGACACCGATCCGAGCTGGACCGACGACAGCGTCGCTGACAATGGCGGCTTCGTGCACGCGGCGCCGGACAACATCACCGTCGGTCCCGACGGCCGCCTGTATCTGTGCGAGGACGGCTCGGGCGTGGAGAAGGTCGTCGGAATCAACCACGCCGGGCAGCTGTTCGAGGTCGCGCGTAACGAGATCAACGGCAGCGAGTTCTGCGGCGCGTGCTTCTCGCACGACGGGCGCTTCATGTTCCTCAATATGCAGTCGCCCGGCATCACGTTCGCGATCCGCGGCAACTGGCGCCAGGGGCAGCGCTGAAGGCGCGCCGGACCCGGCTCGAGCCCGGTGCCGGCGGCCGTCGTGCGGCACGACAGGGAGCCCGGCACAGCCGCGTGGCAGCGCGGCGCAGCCGAAATCCTGTCGCGGCTGCCGAGGGACCGACCGCCGGGCGGCCCCCGAGACGGGTCCGGCGCGAGCCCGGGGCGGGCGTCACCTCGAGCTGAGCCGCGCCGGTGTCGCAGCTTCACCCGGCCGCTGCGATGCGTGGCACCGCCCTTGCATGCACGACGTCTCCATCACGGCATCGGCCGCACCGGGGCTATCGAACGCATGCAACAACATCAGACGCTGCTGCAGACATTGCGCGGCGCCACGTCCTCCCTGCACGAAGAGGTCGAGAGCGCGCCGAGGCTGCGCGCGCTGTCCGGCGGCGAGCTGGCCGCGGACGACTATCTCGAAGTGCTGATCGGTTTTTGGAAGTTTCACGCGCTTCAGCACGCCCGCCTCGTCGACGCCTGGGTTCCGAGCGGTTTCGGACCGCGGGACGGGCTGCGGCTGCTGGAACGCGATCTGGACGGCGTGCGGCTCGCTCGTCCCGGCGCCACGGCGCCGGCCACGGGTCCCGTCGCCCTCGGAATTCTGTACGTCGTCGAAGGTTCTGCGCTGGACCGGCGGGTCGTCGGCGCAGGGCTTCGCTGCCACGCGGAGCTCGCCGGCCGGACGTCCTTTTTCTCCCGGCCCGCCCCGTCGATCGCCGCGCGATGGCAGCGCTTCTGCGCGTTCCTCGGGCGCTTCGACGGCCGGCCGCCGGCTTTTCACGAGCAGGTGGCCTGCGGCGCGCTGTGCGCCTTTCGCGATGCGAAAGCGACGTTCGGGGACGGGCAGGCTTGAACCAGGCGGTGAAGGAAGCGGCCGGCGCGGGCGGCAGCATCGTCCCCCCGGCGAACGCACGCACCACAGCGAGGGTGCGCGCGACGCCGTCAGGCGGCGGGATCAGCCGTTCCTGCCCTCGATCTGCGCCCGCAGGCGATCCTCCTGCTCACGCAGCTCCGGCGTGAACTCGGCGCCGAAATCCTCCGCCGTGTAGAGCGGGCGGATCTCGATCTCCGATTCCTCGGGCATCGGGTTGGGGCAGCGCTTGACCCACTCGATCGCCTGCTCCATCGAGTCGACCTCCCACAGCCAGTATCCAGCGACCAGCTCCTTGGTCTCGGCGAAGGGCCCGTCGACGACCCGCCGCTCCTTGCCGGAGAAGCGGACGCGGGCGCCGTGGGAGCTCGGTTTCAAACCGTCGCCGCCGAGCATGATCCCCGCCTTCACCAGCTCCTCGTTGTACTTGCCCATGGCCGATAGCAGCTCTGCGCTCGGCATCTGGCCGGCCTCGGAGCTCGGCGTGGCTTTGACGAATACCATGACTTTCATTGCGTATCTCCCGGGCGATGTTTCGAATTGGGTGGAAGCGCGGCCGTTCGCCGCAGCCTACCCTAAGGTCGAACGAAGCGGCGGCGGATCGACAGCGCGCCGGAAAAGGGCCCCGGCGCGAAGGGGGAGAGACGAATCGGTTTGCGGCCGGTCGTCGGGAGCGACGAGACGCGCGTCAGTCTTTCGCAAGCGGCGGCCACGGACGCCGCTTCGACAGCTCCCGCGGATTCTGCGGTCTGACCACGCAAAACGCCATGCCGCTCGGGTCCTCGAGCACCCACCAGCTCTTGACCTTGCGCTTGCGCCGCGCGCCCGCAGCTTCAAGCCGATCCACCTCTGCCGGGACCGAATCCGTTTCGATGTCGAGATGGACGCCGGGATCCCTTTCCACGCGCTGGATCAGAACGGTCAGCCCGTCCGCACCGCCGCTGATGGTCGTGTAGCGCTGCCCGGGCCGCGGCTTTCTCGGCTGCTCGGCGCCGAGAGCTTCGGCCCAGAATCTCACGGATTCCTCGTAGTGCTCGGCGAGCACGTCGATCACCAGCGCGGTGAGTCGGCTTTTGTGGCCGTCCCTGGAACGTGTCATCGCACCACCCTTTGCAATTCTGCGGCGGCCAAGGCGAGGGTCAGGCTCGAATCCGCCCGTTCTGCGGCCGCGCATGCAGGCTCAGCCCGCGGCGGCGCCCTGTTTTTCCGTCTCGAGTCGCTTGCGGCGGCGCCGATGCAAGCGGATGCCGATCGTGAGCTCGAGGATCAGGTAGGCGGCCATCAGAGGGATGATTCCCTCACCGAAGCCGACGAAGTAGCAGACGACGGCTCCGACCACCAAAAGCAATGTGACGAGGTGGAATCGCATGAACGGGATATTACCAACCGGCACCTCGGCAAGAAAGGCTTCTTGCGCTGGCGCTCGCACGCGAGCGATGCAACGCGAGCATCGGTCGGTAATGCATCTGGTAGACATGAAGCCCGGAAATCGACTTGTCTGCATCATGCCGGGTTCTACCTATATGGGGTGCGCCGCGGGCCGCGCAGAATGTTCGGTCGACACCAAGCACCTTGACCAAGTGGTGAGTTTCCCCAGGACCCGGACAGGGAGAGAGAGCGATGAGGACGGCGCCGCAAGAGGTAACTGAGGATCAACGCCGACAGATGATCGCCGAGGCCGCGTACTTGCGGGCCGAGCGGCGCGGCTTCAACGGCGGTGATCCGCTGAACGACTGGCTCGAGGCCGAGACCGAGGTCGACGCCCGATTGCGCGAGACGGGCGGCAAGGACCTGCTCGAGGAGCTCGATGAGCGGCTCGCCGTCGCGAATCGACGGCTGCGCTCGTTCAAGAAGAAGCTCTCCGGAATGAAGGCCGACGCCAGAGAGGAATGGACGCATGACGTCGAGAAGCTCGAGAAGTTGCGCGACAGGTTTCGGAAGAGGCTCGACGAGATCCGAACGCAGGGCGAGCACGCAAGCGAAAAGAAGAAAGCGCAAGCAGACAAGATCTGGCGCGAGATCTCGGGCGTCATCGAGCGAGTGAGCGCGCGAAAGTCCGGGCACACCAAATAGGAAGGAACGCATCCATGAGCCCCGTAAGCAAGGTTGCGCTCGTGACCGGCGCAAGCTTCGGTATCGGTAAGGCCACTGCGCTCGCATTCGCCGAGGCGGGTTATGGTGTCGTGGTCGCCGACGTCTCCGTCGACGGTGGCGAGGACACCGTCGAGAGAATCCGCGCTCGAGGCAAAGAGGCGTTCTTCGTGGAGACGGACGTCAGTAAGCCGCGCGAAGTCGCAGCGCTTATCGAGGCCGCCGTGGCCACGTATGGGCGGCTCGATTGTGCCTTCAACAATGCAGGCATCGAAGGCGTCATGGCGGAGACCGCGGATTGCACTGAGGAGAACTTCGATCGCACGATTGCCGTGAACCTCAAGAGCGTGTGGCTGTGCATGAAGCACGAAATTCCTCGGATGCTCGAACGCGGCGGTGGCGCCATCGTGAATTGCGCGTCGATCGCCGGCCTGGTCGGGTTCAGCAATCTACCCGCCTACACGGCGAGTAAGCACGGCATCGTGGGTTTGACGCGCTCGGCGGCCCTGGAGTATGCGAAACGGGGCATTCGGGTCAACGCGGTCTGCCCCGGGGTCATTCAAACAGCGATGGTCGACCGTGTCTTCGGCGAGCACCCGGGCATGAAGGAGCAGCTCGCAGCCGGCGAGCCCATCGGCCGGCTGGGCGGCCCCGAAGAGATCGCGGGTGCCGTGCTCTGGCTCTGCTCAGAACAGGCGTCGTTCGTCACCGGACAGGCCATCGCGATCGACGGCGGGTGGACCGCCCAGTAGTCAGACACCTGCTACTGCAGCCCTGTGATCGCGAGGCCGAACCCGGTCGTGCCCGTGCCGGTGGGCTGACTGCTGGCGAAGACGAAGCCGGCCATCCCCAGCAGAAGGGCCTCGCACGAGCAAGGCCGCATTGAATCAGTCGATTTGTCGTTTACGCCTCGCGCAGTTCCTCACGGGCCGCCGCTCAACCGGCTGCTTCTGATAATGTTGTATCCACGCCGATTACGAGAAACCGGGTGGACGACTCGCGTAACCGTACTGCTCATCGCGTCGCCGGGCTCGCGCCTCATACGGCGCCAGCAAAACGCCCGGGCAGGGGGCATCCTGCAACGGCCAGCTGCATAGATACAGGCGCCGTGCTGCTGCTGACGGCGGCAGGGAGCGCCGCAGTGCAGATGGCCGCCCTCGGTCAGGCAAGAGCGCAGGGAGCCGAGGGGCTGGAGGAAGCGGGCGTGCCAGCGGCCGTCCCCGCAGAGCCCGTCTCCACCAGCGGTAGTCGACAAAAGTCGGTTCGCATCGCGCGCACGCCCGCGCCGCCCGTGATCGACGGGAAACTCCTGGACCCCGTCTGGGCGAATGCCGCCGCTGTCGATGATCTGCATGAGGTTCAGCCTACCGAGTACGCGCAGGCGTCCGAACGAACGGTCATCTACCTGACCCACGATGAGGAGGCGCTGTACATCGGGGTGCGCCTTTTCGACTCGGAGCCCGAGCGTGTTACAGCCCGTATCCTGCGTCAGGGCGAGGAGGTGTTTGGCGACGATTTTTTCGAGGTGACGCTCGATACATTCAACGACCGGCGCAGCGGCTATCGTTTTCTGACGAATCCGAACGGCATCCGGCAGGAGGGGCTGTACCAGAACGTCACCGACACACAATGGGAATGGCAAGGCATCTGGGACACCGCCGCGTCGATCGACGCGGAGGGATGGGTCACGGAGATCGCGATACCGTTCAAGACGTTATCTTTCGATCCCAACAACGACACCTGGGGCATCAACTTTCGCCGTGGCGTCGCACGACGCGACGAGCGCATGGCCTGGGTATCCCGTAACCGCAACACGGACCCGAGCACGTCCGGCATCGTGGTCGGATTGACTGGGATCGAGCAGGGGATGGGGCTCGACGTAGTCGCTTCGGCCAACGCGAGCCGTCACCGCAACGTCGAGGCCGACGTCAGCGACTCCACGGTCGAGCCGTCGCTCGACGTGTTCTACAAAATCACACCGAGCCTCACGAGCTCGCTGACCATAAACACGGACTTCTCGGCGACCGACGTGGACGATCGGCAGGTAAACCTGACGCGCTTTGACCTGTTCTTCCCGGAGAAGCGGGATTTCTTTTTGCAGGATGCAGATATCTTCGAGTTTGGAGGGATCAGCGAGAACGGCCGGCCCTTTCACTCCCGGAGCATCGGGTTGTCGGAAGACGGCGATCCGGTCGATCTCGAGGTCGGCGGCAAGCTCAGCGGTCGCCTCGGCTCCTTCAACATCGGCGCACTCGCGGTCCGCCAGGCGGGATCGGGCGGGCTCGAGGCGGATAATGCCATTGTCGTGCGCACATCCGCCAACGTGCTGGCGGAGTCCACGGTCGGCGTCATCGTCACCGAGGGCAACCCCACGTCCGCCCTCGGCAACTCCCTCGTCGGAGCGGACTTTGCGTACCGTAACACGCGTCTGCCGGGCGGGCGGCTGGTGGAGTCCAATGTCTGGGTTCAACGCAGCGACACCGAGGGCATAGAAGGCGATGACGGCGCATATGGATTTCGCTTCGCCAGCCCCAACAGTGTCGGTTTCGGCGGCGACGCAGGTTTCGAGCGGATCGAGGAAAACTTCAATCCGGCGCTCGGTTTCGTGAACCGAGGCGGCATCGAGCGTAAGTTTCTCGAAGTCGAATATACACGGCGTCCCGTTGCGGGTTTTTTGCGGGCGCTCCAGACGGGAGTGTCGGGCGAGCGCACTGAGCTGATCGCGGGCGGCCTTCAGTCCCAGCAGGTCGAGCTCGATGTTCTGCGGCTCGAGAACAGGGTCGGCGATGAGCTGGAGGTAGGCCGCTCACTGGAAAAGGAAGTGCTGTACGAGCCGTTCGAGATCTCCGATGGTGTCATCCTGCCGGTCGGCGCCTACTCGTTCGAGGAAAACGTCATTTCGATCGAGACGGCTGATCAGCGCCGCGCCTGGGGGGACATCGAGATCCGCAGCGGCGGGTTCTACGGCGGTGAGCGCGACCAGATCGAGCTCGGTGTGAGCTGGCGCCCCTCCGGACGCTTTCTGGCGCGGCTCGCGCTCGAGGTCAACGACATCGTGCTGCCGCAGGGCGAGTTCATCACGCGGCTGGCCCAGTTCCGGACCGAGGTCGTATTCTCTTCGACGCTGAGCTGGGTCACCCTCGTCCAATACGACAACGTCTCGGAGATCGTCGGGGTCAACTCACGCCTGCACTGGATTCCTCAGGCGGGAAGAGAAGGATTCGTCGTGTTCAACCACAACCTCCAGGACTTTGACCGCGACAACCGCTTCCACTCGGCGTCTTCGGACGTGACGGCGAAGTTCGGTTACACGTTCAGGTTCTAAAGCGCCAGAGCACCCCCGGCACCGACATGCGCCGGACTCGGGCCGCTTGCCAGCACCGGGCGGCGGAACTCGTGGCGGAGCCTGTTTGCGCGGCCATGCCGCGTGCGTAAAAGAACGAGTGCTCGACCTTCCCGATATCTGCCCCAGACTTCTTCGCACCGGAGCGGATATGAACCATCTGGCCGGACTAGACCGGATCGAAATGGCGGAGAGGGAGGGATTCGAACCCCCGGGCCAGGA
>JAFGNC010000367.1 GCA_016927175.1 Gammaproteobacteria bacterium
CGGCGAATAGTCGCTCGGAGTGCCGCGCGATCGACATCATCGGCGACGGTTCGGTGCACCGTGACGAGGCGCCGGGCCTGTGGCGCGGAGCCGTCCTGGTGCGGTAGTGACCGCCGGGTGCCGCTCCCGTCGCCGCGTCTCGGCACAATAATTCCAATCGGATCAGCGGCCTGCGGTTTCGCGAGAGGTGCTGCAGAGACGTGGCACGACCCTTGAAAGAGACGTACCGAGCGACTATGAAAAGTCGCGCAACGAAAGAGAAAGAGGCCTGGAGACCGGGCCGGGCAATGCCGCCTGAAGCGTCCTCCCCCCCGGGGCGTTTCGGCGGCATTGTCCGTCCTGCTGCGGCGGTCGAGCGCTCTTTCGAGGAATCGACAGTACCGGAAGCGTGTTATGGAAGACGAAATCAGAACCGGCAGGCACCTCGGCGCGATACTCGCCGCCATCGCTGCGCTGTCGGGCCTGTCGGCGCTGACGGCCCATCGGATCGACGAGGCGCTGGGCGCGGCGGAGTCCGGAGCCGGCGCCTCGGCTCGCCACGACGCGGCGAGCGCGTCGGCGGAACACGCCGGCGTGCCGGCGGCCGCGGCCGCCGACCACGCGATGCGCAGCCCGACGGCCGAGGCCCGCATGGACGACGGGGCCGGCATGGACGACGAGGCGCGCATGGACGACGACGCCGACCGGCTGTGGCTGACCATGGCCGTGCCGGCCGACTGACCGCGTCAGGACGGCAGCGTCTCGATGAACTCCACCATCCGCCGCCTCTCGGCCTCGTCCGGCAGCCGGCCGCGCGCGGCGGCCATGTTGTCGATCATGTGCTCGGGCCGGCTCGTCGCCGGCGTCACGACCGTGACGGCGGGATGCGACGCGGCGAACTTCAAGAAGAACTGCGCCCAGGTCTCGGCGCCGAACTCGCGCGCCCAATCCGGCACTTCTACCCCTTCGACGCGGTCCCACAGCCGCGTGCGGCCGAAGGGCATGTACACCATGACCGCGATGCCGCGCTCCTGCGCGATCGGAAACAGCCGCTCCTCGGCGCTCAGATTGTCCACTGCGTAATCGATGCCGACGAAGTCGAGCGGCAGATTGCGCATGTAGCCTTCCAGCGCCTCGTACTGCGGCTTGAACGTCGATGTCGTGCCGACGTAGCGGATGCGCCCCTGCTCCTTGTACTCCTCGAGGATCGCGAACTGCGTGTCCATGTCCGCGATGTTGTGCACCTGGTCGAGGTCGATCGGCTCGCGGCCGAGCCGGCGCAGCGACGTCTCCACCTGCTCGCGCGCGGCCTCGGGGTCTGCCGGCGTCTGGCTGCGGAACCCGGCCACGTTCAGCTTCGTCGCCCAGAAGATCCGGTCGCGCGCTCCGAGGTTCGCGACCACGCGGCCCGCCACCTCTTCCGACGCGCCGTAGCTCGGCGCCGTGTCGAAAACGGTGCCGCCCTGCTCGAACATGGCTTCGAGGACGGCGCGGACGGCCTCGATGTCGTCGTCCCCGGCCGCTTCGCTGAAGGTCGCGGAGCTGCCGAGCCCGATGATCGGCAGCTCTTCGCCCGTTGACGGGATCGGACGCCGGATCAGCTCGCCCTGCTGCTGGGCCGCCAGCAGGCGTGGCATCAGCGCCGCCGCGGCGCAGGTCTGAGCGGTCAGGGTGAGGCAGTCGCGTCGGGTCAGCATCGGCGTCTCCTGAAGTTTTCGGTGGTATCCGCGAGTTGTCGAGCCTGTCCGTCGGCAAAATTACCACCGAACCTTTCGGCCGGGGAAGACGGCGGCATAGGGCTCCCTACGAGCCCGCCGGACGGAGCGCCCCTGCTACAGTGGGCCGAGGATGCGCCCGCCATGACGTCCCGCTGGCAATGGCTGTTGAAGCAGCTCGGTCGCAGGCTTTGGTTTCGGGCCGGCCTGCTGTCGCTGCTCGCCGTCGCAACCGCGATGCTCGCGATCGTCATCGAGCCTCTCATCCCGAGCGGCCTGCCGACGCGGATCGGCGCCGACGCGGTCGACGACATCCTGAACATCCTCGCGACCAGCATGCTCGCCGTCACGACGTTCTCGCTGACGACGATGGTCTCCGCTTACGGCGCCGCGACCAACAATGTGACGCCGCGCGCGACGAAGCTGCTGATCGAGGATCCGACGTCGCAGAACGTGCTCGCGACGTTCGTCGGCTCGTTCCTTTACGGGCTCGTCGGGATCATCACGCTCAGCACCGGCGCCTATGGGGACGAGGGCCGGGTCGTGCTGTTCTTCGTCACGATCGGCGTCATCGCGCTGATCGTCGTGACTCTGCTCGGCTGGATCGACCACCTCGCAACGCTCGGCCGCGTCGGCGAGACGACGGACCGCGTCGAGCGGGCAGTCTCGAAGGCCGTCGCGGCGCGGATCGAGAATCCATACCTCGGCGGCCGCCGCCTCGCGGATCCCGACCGCGACGTGCCGGCCGCGGCACGGCCGCTGTACTCGCCGAGGATCGGCTACGTGCAGTACGTCGACGTCGAGTCGCTGTCGGACTGCGCCGAGGAGCACGGCGGGGAGATTTACGTCGTCTCTCCGCCCGGTGCGTTCGTCGAGCCGTCGCGCCCGCTCGCGTGGCTGCACGCCATCGCCGGCGAGCGCGTCGAGAAGAGGATCCGGTCGGCGTTCGAGATCGACGACGAGCGCTCGTTCGACCAGGATCCGCGCTTCGGTCTGTCCGTGCTCGCGGAGATCGCATCGCGCGCGCTGTCGCCGGCCGTCAACGATGCGGGCACGGCGATCGACGTGATCGGCCGCAGCGTGCGAGTCCTGTCCATATGGGCGGACAGCGACTCCGGCGAGCGCAACGGCGCTGCGGACCGCGGCGCGGACGGCGCCTCGGACGGCGCCGCCGGCGAGCGCGGCGAAGTGCGGTGCCCGCGCATCTTCGTGCCGCCGATCGAGGTCGGCGACTTGTTCGACGACGCGTTCTGGCCCATCGGCCGTGACGGCGCGTCGGTGATCGAAGTGCAGGTCCGCCTGCAGAAGGCGCTGCTGACGCTGTCGAAGATCGGCGGCACGCGTTTTGCGGAGCACGCGGCCCGGCATGCGCGGCTCGCGCTCGAGCGCGCGGAGCGCGCGCTCGAGCTCGAAGAGGAAAAAGAAAGGGTGCGAACGATCGCCGCCGCGACGTTGAGCCAGCAGACCGCGAGCAGGGAACGGGTCGCCGCGAAGAGCGTCGGGGCGTGACGGTGCGTGTGCCACACCGTCCGCGGGTTCGCCGGCGCGTCCGCGTCGCGGGCGCTGCGCTCGCGGTGTGGGCGGGGACGCATGCAGGCTCGGCGGTCGCGGAGACGCTCCTCGTGCCGGACGACTTCCGGACGATACAGGGCGCTATCGATGCCGCGGAACCGGGAGACACCGTGCTGGTCGAGCCCGGCACGTACACCGCGAATCTCGAGCTCGTGTCGAACGTGGACCTGCGCGGCCGCGAGGCGGCGAGGACCTTCATCGAGCCGGCGGACGAAACCGCCGCGACCATCTCGATCGTCGGCGCGAGCGCGCTGCACGTGTCGAATCTGACGTTGAGCGACGCCTCGGTCGGAATCTTCGTATCGGGAAGCGTCGGCATCGACGTCTCCAACGTCGTGTTCGACCGCGCGACGGAGACCGGCTTGAGCGTCGACGGCGTGTCGGGCGTGAACGCCTTCAACAACGTCTTCTTCGACGACGCCACCGCCATCAGCCGCGGCTCGGCCACGACTGTCGTCGAGAGCAACATCTTCCGCCTGAACGGCGCCACCGTCGTGACGGGCACGGGCTTCGATCCTGCGGCGGGTGTGCTGGCAAACTGCTTCTCCGCGAACGTAGACGCGCAGAACGGCGAAGGCGAGGGCGTGCTCGGTCCGCGCGCTACCGTCGGCGATCCGCTGTTCGTCGATCCCGCGGCGCTGGACTTCCACCTGCGGGAAGGCTCACCGTGCATCGATGCCGGCAGCGGCACGGACGTGATCGACGAGACTACGGCCGATTCGGGCGTCTACGGCGGGCGATTCGCGGACGTCTTCCCTTACCCCGTCGCGGGGCCGACGCTGTCGGCCGGCGACACCGACGCGGATGCGATCTCGATCGACGTCAGCTGGCCGCCGAACCTCGACTACCGCGTCACGAACTCGGTCTCGCCGGGCGGCTACCTGCTGCACTACGAGCAGGGAGGCGAGGCGGGTCCGCCTTTCGAGGGCACGGACGCCGGGGGCGGCACGATGCCTTCACCGATAGACGTCGGCGCCGCGACGTCCTTCACGCTCGAGGACCTCGAGCCGGAGTCGAGCGTGACGCCGCTCGCGCCGCGCCTCGTCGGCGCGACGGGCCGCAACGAAGGCGCGGTCGTCAGCTGGGAAGCGGCCGCGGAGGCCACCGGCTATCGCGTCTACTACGGCGTGGACGACGTCGGCGAGAGCTTTCAGGACGTCGGCGACGTGACGAGCGCGACCGTGACGGGACTTCGCAACGGCACGACGTACCGCTTCGCCGTGGCCGCGCTGAACCAGCCGCGTTACCACGTCGCCGTCACTGCGTACGACAACACGCAGGACCGTCACGAGAGCGCGCTCTCGGAGACTCGGACGATCGCGGTCGGCGAAGCGCGGCAGAGCCCGCGGTCGGACGAGGCGACCGCAACGCCGAGCCGGACGCAGCCTTACCCCGACCTTCCGGACGAGGGCTGCTTCATCGCGACGGCCGCTTTCGGCGCCGACTGGACCGCCGAGGTGCGAGTGCTGCGCAGGTTCCGCGACCGGTACCTGAAGGTCCACGCGCCGGGTCGCTGGCTCGTGCGGCAGTATTACGCGCACGGGCCCGCTGCCGCGGCCGTGCTGCACGAGCACGCGGCGCTGAAGCCGTACGTCAGGGCGGCCTTGCTGCCGTGGGTGGGCCTCGCGTTTGTGCTGCTCGAGGCTCCGTTCGCGGCGGCTGCCGGCGCGCTGGCCGTGGCCGCGGCGGCCGTGCATCTCGGCCGGCGTGGAGCAGGGCGCCGGGGCGCGTCTGTCCGAGCCGCGGCCGCCGGCATCCCGATTGCCGGACTCGTGCTGGGCATGCTCGCGCTGGCACTGACCGCTGCGCCGGCCGGAGCGCAGCCGCCGGACACTGCGCCGGCCGGAACGCGGGCGCGCTTCAGTCCCCGCTGGATGTACGAGCTGAAGGGCGGCTACCACTACCCGGATCTCGATCGCTACGAGCGCTTCTACGGCGACGACCGCGACACGATAGCCGGCGTCGCCGGCAGCTGGCGCGTGCGCGACTGGCTCGAGGTCGGAGCCGAGATCGGCTACCTGCGCGACAAGGGCCTCGGCGCTTCGGAGGCTACCGGCGAGCCGGGCGGGGAGGTGACGCTGCGCCTGTTCCCGGCGCAGATTTTCGCGAGCTTCATCTGGCAGAGCGAGCCGGAGCGGCGCTTCGTGCCGTACGCCGGCATAGGCGTCGCAGGCGTCTGGTACGAGCAGGACGTCGCGCTCGAGCCGGGGCGGGACGGCCGCAGCGACGTCGGCCCCGCGCTCCGCGCCGGACTGCGCTACATGCTGTCGTCCACCGCGCCGGGATCGGCCGCGTCCGTCCGGCGCGACCCGATCTACCGTCGCGCGTACGTGTTCATCGAGGCGCAGCGCCTCGATACGGAGGTCGACGACATCGAGCTCGGCGGCGAGTCGTATCAGCTCGGCTTCCGCTTCGAGTTCGAGCTCGGCCGCTGAGGCGCGGCCGCTCGCTACAGATCCATCGACAGCTGCTCGCCGCCCTGCGGCGGTTGGCTCTGCGGCTCCGATCGCGGCTCCGATCGCGGTTCCGCTCCGCCAGGCTTCGTCGAGGGCTCCTCCGGAGTGCTGCCCTGCGCCGGCCCGGTCTCGATCCTGACGGCGCCGCCGCCGACCGGGAAGTGCAGCCAGCAGCTCGCGACGCTGCCGCCGCACGCGCGCAGCGCAGCGGCATAGACCGCGAGCTGCCCCGCGTGCTCGCGCGCCTCGTTCGCCCATTCGGATCTCGGCCGCGGCGAAGACTTGTGGTCGATCACGACCCATCCGTCCGGCGTGTCGAGCAGGACGTCGATCCAGCCGCGCACGGCGCGTGCGTCGTCGAGCCGGTGCGAGATCGGATACTCCGTCAGGATGCGCGTCGGCGCGAAGCGCGCGCCGATCCAGTCACGAAACGCTCGAGCGGCCCCGAGCGCGTCGTCCGCGTCGACATACGTGCCGACGCCGGCCGCATCGAGCAGCGCCCGCGTGCGCGGGTGCGCATCGTCGCGGCCCGGGTTGTTCAGCTCCGCGGCGATCGCCGCATGCAGCGCGAGCCCGATCGCGTTCATGTCCGAGCCGTGCAGCGGGATCCGGGCGCCGAGGCTCACGGTCTCGGCGATGCGCGCGCTGTCGTCCGTCTCGGCATCGGACGGGCTGACCCGCTCGCGCAACGGCAAGTCGAGCGGCGCGCGCTCCGCGAGCCGGCGCGGCGCGAAGGCTTCCGGCTCGACGGCGCGCGCCGAGTCGGCATCGAGGTTCGCGATCGCCGTCGGGATCGTCTCTCCGTCGGCGAGCATCAGGGCCTCGCCGTCCGGCAGCAGGTAGTCGCCGCTGAACGAGTTCAGCCACGCGTCCGGGCGCGGCTTCTTCGGCGGCAGGACCAGCACGAGCGTGTCACGGGCGCGCGTCAGGCCGACGTAGGCGAGCCGCCGGTTCTCGGCTTCGCCGCGCGCGAGGCAGGACGTGCCCTCGCGCGACGCGAGAATCGCGTCGAGCACGGGCAGGCCCTTCTTGTGACTGCCGAACAGCTGCGGCCAGAAGCGCACGACGCGGTTCGCGAGCGGCTGCGCGACGTCGAACCCGCCGCCGTCGCTCTCGATCCGCACGTCCCACAGCCGCGGCCGCCAGCCGTAATCGAGATGCGTCGCGACGACGACCGGCCACTCGAGACCCTTGGCCTTGTGGTACGTCAGCACGTGGACGGCGTCGCCCGTCGTGACGACCGGCTGCAGGTCGAGCTCGGCCGAATGCGGGTTCTCGAGCCAGAACAAAAAGCCCGTCAGCGTCGCGGCCAGGTGCTGAGAATCGCAGTGCCGTTCGTACTCGACCGCCAGGTTCAGCAACGCGTCGAGATTGCGCTGACGCTGCGCGGCCTTGATCGCGTTCGGGCCCCACGCCGTGACGACGTCGCGAATGCCGACGTAGTTCAGCACGCGCGCGACGATCTCGACCGGCGACTGCGTGCCCGTCGCGTCGCGCAGCGCGGCGAGCTTCGCGACGATCGGGTGGGAAGCCTCGGCCCACGCGTACCCGTCGCCGCCGCCCGCGAGCCAGCGCAGCCGGTCGGCGAGCCACTCCTCGGGCTCGGTGCAATCGGCCATCGAGATGATCTCCGCCGTCGCGAGCGTGTCGGCCGCGTCGTTTAGCCGCCTGAGGCACGCCTTCGCGAGGCAGACCTCGGGCACCGTCAGCAGGCCGGACAGCGTCATCTTCATCGGCACGTTGGCGGCTCTGAGCGCTTTGGCGATCGTCTCGACGTGCCCGTTGCTCGCCGCGAGCACGGCGATGTCGCCCCAGCGGACGAGGCGGGGCGCTTTCGTGTCGGGGTCGACGATGCGGTGGCCGGAGCGCACGAGCTCAGCGATGCCGGTGGCGAGCGCGGCGGCGCGCGCTTCGTCGCCGCCGTCGATCGTCCAGCGCAGCACGGCGGGCTCGTCCGTCAGCTCCTCGCGTTTCGGCGCGAGCCGGATCTGCTCGGCCGGCAGCTCGCCGCCGAAAGCCTGGGTGAACACGCTGTTCACGTAGCCGACCAGCGCCGGCCGCGAGCGCCACGAATGCTCGAGCACTTCCGCGCCGCCGCCGAGCTTCGTCAGCTCGGCCAGCGTGTCGCGGACGAGCTCCGGATCGCAGCCCCTGAAGCCGTAGATCGCCTGCTTGACGTCGCCGACGAAGACGACCCGGTCCGCGAGCTGCGCGAGCTTCATGAAGATCGCGAGCTGCATCGGGTTCGTATCCTGGAACTCGTCGACGAGCAGCAGCTCGAGCTCGTCGGAGAGCCGCTCGCGCACAGGCGGCTCGTCCAGCGCCTTCAGCAGCAGCTGCTCCATGTCGCTGAAGTCGATCAGGCCGCGCGAGATCTTGATGACCTGAAAGCGGCTCAGCGACGCCGCCGCGATCGCATAGGCGCGCTCGACGTAGTCGCGCACGTCCGCATGAAAGCGCGGGTGGCGGTCGTACACGGCCGCCGCCGCGCGGACCAGCGCCGCGATCGGCTCGCTCTTCTTCGTCGCGCTCTTCTTGCTGGCGCTGATCCAGTACTTCCACGGCGCCGGCGGCCGGCGCAGCTGATAGACGGCGGCCTTCAGCCACGCGTAGTACTCGGCCGTGCCGGACGTCGTGTCGTATTCGAGGTCGATTGAATCGAGCGCCTCGACGATCGTGTCGAGGAGCTTGCGGTCGTGGTCGGACCGCTGCGGCGCCGGAAACCCGGCCAGCAGGTCGTCGGCGCAGCGTCGGCCCATGTCGGCCAGCGCAGCCGGCGCGATGTCGTTGTCGCGCGCGCGGTCCGCGATGTTCTTGACGTCGGCGCGCCAGTCGGGGACGTCGAGCCGGTAGGCGAGCGCGTTCATCGCGCGCGCGCTGCCGGGCGGCAGCTCGATGTCGCTGCCGCCGGTGGCTGTCAGCGCATCGTCGAGCGCCTGATTGAAGAAACCCCTGCAGTCCTCGAGGCTCGCGACGTTCAGCTCCGGCGACAAGCCGAGCTCGAACGCGAAGCGCTTCAGCAGTTTCTCGCAGACGCTGTGCACAGTGCCGATCAGCGCCTGCGCCGTCTGCTCGGCGAGCGCGATGCGGCCGCTCCTGATCAGACGCTCGCGCACCCGCTCGCGCAGCTCGCCGGCCGCCTTGACCGTGAACGTCGTGCCGATCACCCGGCTCGGCGCGATGCCTTCCTCGACCAGCGCCTTCTCGAGCTCCTGCGTCAGCCGATAAGTCTTGCCGCTGCCCGCGCCGGCGCTGATGAATCGGACGTGCGCGAACGCGGCGGCCTTGCTGTCCGGCTCGGCGCTCACTCGCCGTGCTCCCAGCCCGTCAGCAGCGCGAAGTCGTCGAACAGATCCGGCTCGTCGCGCGGCTTCAGCGCATCGTCGGGCGCCGCGGAGCGGTCGTCCGCCGCGGTGCCGGCGGCGTTGCACTCGACGCTGCCTGCGGCGAGCTGCGCCCAGCGCCAGTCGAACGCGCGGCACACCCGCGCCCAGACCCTGTCGGCGCCGACGGGTTCGCCGTCGGCCGGCGGATACTCGACGGCTTCGGCGAAGACATCCGTATCGGGCGCAACTACGTTCGCCGTCGTGACGATGAAGTACGCCTGCCGCGGCCAGGGCGGGGCGGCGCCGTCGCTGATCGCGCGGCGCATGTAGGCGTAGGCGATGAGCTGCAGCGCACGGTTGTCCGCCAGCTCGCGGCCGCGCCTGTCCTGGCCGCCCCATTTGACGTCGAGCACGATCTCGCGCCCGCGCGCGTCGGTCAGCAGCAGGTCGATCGCGCCGCGCAGCCGCAGCTGCGGCGCGGGGCTGCCGACGCCGCCGACGCCGCCGACGCCGACGAACGGCACGTCGTGCCACTGCTCGGCCGCGACGCCGACGATGCCGGCCTGCTTCAGCGCGCGCGTGAGCTCGAGCAGCGCGCTCTCGATCGTCGCGAGCGCGGCCGCGCGCGTGACGCCCATGCCCGGCTCGTCGAGCACGGCGCCTTCCTGCGCGACGATTCGCGGCAGCGTCGCGGCGAGCCACGCGAGCACGGCCGCGTCGTCCAGGTCCCGCCAGCTCGGCGCGCCGCCGGCGGGGAAAGCCTCGAAGAATTCCTGGAACACGCGGTGCGCAAGATTGCCGCACAGCAGCGGCAGGCCCGGCAGATTCGCGGCGCGGCCGGTCCGGAGCCGCGCGGGGTACGTCAGCACCCACTCGTGCGGATGGTCGATCAGCTTCGCGAGGCTCGAATAAGACTCCGCATCGCGCGGCTCGAGCCGGCAGTCCGGCGGCAGCGTCCACCAGCGCTTCGGAGCAGGCAGCGGGCGCAGCGGCAGCGGGCACGTCGGCACGCCGAGCGCCGGCATCGCGCCGCGGGCGTCGCCGCCGAGCAGCTCGTCCTCGACGCGGATCTCGTTGAAGCCGCGCACGAGGCTCGTCAGCCTGCTCCACAGCGGATGGTGGCCTTCGTCACGATCGTGCACGACGAGCACGCACTGCCGCCGCGCGTTCAGTATCGGCCGCTGCCAGGCGCGGCTTTGTGCCCGGATCGCTTCGTCCGCCGACGGCAGCGCGATGCCCTCGGCCGCGAGCTCGGCCAGCTCGCGTTCGGACCAGGGGCAGTCGATGCGAGGCGCGTGCGCGGCGAGGTCCCACCAGACGACGGTCTGCCATGGGCGCGTGATCGTCGCGGGCTCGGTCGTCGCGCGCACGTGGCGGGCCTCCGCGAACGTTCCCGGGTCCGCGGAATTGCCGGTGACCTCGTCGACCAGCTGCTCGAGCTCGATGCGTCCGACGCGTGTCCGGCCGCGCTGCCGCAGGCTCTCGAGCGCGGCGATCAGCGCCTCGCCCTGGCCGTGGGCCGCGGCATAGAGATCCCTGTCCGCCGTCGGCGCGCCGTGCAGCCGGCCGCCGAGCCACGTCGTCGAGCGCTGCGCGCGGTCGATCAGCGTCTCGATCGGCGCACCCGCGTCGGGCGAATACGGCTCGGGCTCGAGCCAGTAGCGCACGTCGTCGAGGAGCTTCGCCGCCGCGGCGTCGTCGCCCGGCTCGCCGTCCGGCCGCGTCCTGCCGCGCGCAGCGATGCGCTCGAGCGCCTCCCGCCACGCGCGGCCGCCGACGCCGGGCTCCGACGCGACGGCTTCGGCCAGCGCCGAGCGTGCGAACCGCGGCAGCGGCCCCACAGGGTGCAGCAGAAACTGCAGCAGCAGCTGCGGGCTCGCCGGGGCCCACAGCAGGCCGAGCCCGAGCTTCAGCACCTGCGTCACCGCGCGAAAGCGCGAGTAGTGCTGGAAGCCCGCGCGGGGCAGCCCGACACGCTCGAGCGCGTTGTCGAGGATGATGCCGTCGCGCTCCGCGATCACGACCGTGTCGTCCGGCGCGTCGATCGCGAGCAGGTATTCGGCAAGCGTCTGTGCGGACAGATCGCGCGAGACGCCGCGCACGACGACGAAGCTGTCGTCGCCGGCGAGCTCCGCCGGCTCCGTCGGCCGGCCTTCCTCGTGCTCCGCCAGCGCGAGCAGGGTCTGCTGGACGCGGTGCAGGTCCGTGCCGGGCACGCCGCTCGCGGACGGGGAGACGCCGTCGGCCGTCCCGCAGTCGAAGTGCTCGAGCACGCTTCGCCATGCCGGCGGCAGCGCCGCCGGCTCGTCGTGCAGCACGATGCGGCGGATCTTCGCGTCGAGCCCGTCGCTCAGCGCCGCAGCGACCCGCTGCAGGCGCTGCCCGGGCGCCGGGGGGACACGCGTGACCGCGATCCGCTCGACGTCGCTCATGTCCGCGAGCCGCCGGGACAGGGCGGCGCCGGCGAAGCGGCCCTGCCAGCCGGCTTCGTACCAGCGTGCCCGCCAGTCGAGCAGCGTGCGCGCGGCGCCGATCGGGTCCAGCTGGAAGGAGCGGTGATAGAAGCGGTCCTCGTGGTCGAGATCGGCAAGGCATGCGCGGTACTCGAGCAGCGCTTCGCCCGGCCGGGCCGAGACCTGCGGCAGCCCGAGCCGCAGCTCGAGCAGCTCCAGCAGCCGAGCGGGGCCGGCGGCGATTTCGCCGAGCGTGTTTCTCGGCGGCTCCGGCTGCAGACCATCGAGCTCCGTGCCGAAGTGGACGATCATCCGCTTCGCTCGCGCTCGTGACGCAACCGGGCCGCCGCTGCGAGCGCCGCGCCGGCGCGTGAGAGCTTCGGATTGCGCTCGATCTCGTGCCGGATCAGCCGCTCGACGACGGCTTTGTCGCCGCCGCACAGCGACAGCAATGCGGCTTCCTGGTTCCAGGGCTCGTGGCCCCGCCGACGCGGCTGCCACAGCCGCGCTTTGCCGCGGCGCGGCCAAAGCTGCGCGGCGACGAGGACGGCGCCGCCGGCGAGCAGCAGCGCCTTGCCCTCGGGGCCGGCCCAGGACATCGCGGCGCCGGTGATCGTCATCGCCGCGCCGGCCCAGCCCAAGCGCCGCGCGACGCGCCCCGCCCAGCTCGCGACGACCAGCGCGGCGCCGCCGAAAAACAGCAGCCAGGCGGTCGTCGCGAGCAGCTCGGCTGCTGCGGGCGGGATCGGGAACGTCGGCATCTGGCGGGAATCGTGGGTGAGGCGATCGCTGTTCTTCGAGTCCCGGCAACCTAGGGGACTTCCGCGGCGGGGTCAAATGAGCGCGGCGGCAGCGGGCGCCCGGCGTTCGCGCCCGGGAGGTTAGAATGCGCGCCGGAGCCCTGCCGCGAACACACCGGGAACGTTGAACGAATACGATTACATCATCGTCGGCGCCGGCACCGCCGGCTGCGTGCTCGCCAACCGCCTTTCCGCGGACCCGGACGTCAGCGTTCTGCTGATCGAAGCGGGCGGAAAGGACGATTACTTCTGGATCGACATTCCCGTCGGGTACCTGTACACGATCGGCAATCCGCGCACCGACTGGTGCTATGCGATCGAGCCGGACCCGGGCCTGAACGGCCGCACGATCGGCTACGCGAGGGGCAAAGGGCTCGGCGGGTGCTCGTCGATCAACGCGATGATCTACATGCGCGGTCAGCGCAGCGATTACGACCACTGGGCCGATCTCGGCAATCGCGGCTGGTCCTGGGACGACGTGCTGCCGGTCTTCAAGCGCTCCGAGGACTACCAGCACGGCGCGGACGAGTATCACGGCGCGGGCGGCGAGCTGCGCGTCGAG
>JAFGNC010000368.1 GCA_016927175.1 Gammaproteobacteria bacterium
AGTTCCTGGCCGTCACTCCATTCGACGGCCGGAACTGGGAGCAGAGCGTCGATTCGATCAGGTAACGTCGATTCGATCAGGTAACGTCGATTAGATCAGGTAACAGGGAAGCCTCCCCGATGGCCGCCCGAGCCGCAGGGTGCGGTAGCCACCCCTACGAAGACTGGCATCCGGCTTGCATCCTTCTGGTCAAGTAAATTGAAGCAGGAGGTTGCACAATGATTATCAGTACAAAGACTTACGGCGCGCTCGCCGCCGCTGTGGCGCTGGCTTGCGGCGCCGTCAACGCGCAGGAAAGCGAGGACCTCAGCGAGGCCGAGCGCGCGGAGGTCGAGCAGCAGACGGAGGCGCTCGAGCGACGGACCGAGCAGCTCGAGGAGCAGACCGAAGCGCTCGAAGAGAGCAACGAAGCGTTCTCCGAGGCGCAGGAGGAGCGGCAGAGCGATGCGGAAGATCGACGGGAGCCGGGCGATCGACAGGAGCTCGAGGCCGAGCGCGAAGAGCTGGTGCGAACGGCGGAAGAGAGCCTCGACCAGCTGCGTGAGCAGAACGATGCCGCGGCCGCGCTGTACGAGCAGGCTTACGGCTATGCCGTCTTCGACACGACCAAGGGCGGCCTGATCGTGACCGGTGCCGGCGGCACGGGCGTTGCGATGGAGAAGGGCAGCGACGAGCACACGTTCATGCACCTCGGCCAGGCCGGTATCGGCCTCGGCGCGGGCCTCGAGAACTATCGGCTCGTGCTGCTGATCGCCGACGAGCAGACGTACGACGACTTCGTCTCCGGCCAGTGGGACGGCAGCATCTCGGCGCAGGCCGCGGCGGGCGAAGAGGGCGTTTCGGCCGAAGAGCAGTTCGTCGAGGGCATCCGGGCGTTCCGGATGACTGACGCGGGCCTGATGGCGCAGGTCGACGTCAGCGGCATTCGGTTCTGGGTCAGTGAGGAGCTCAACGAAGGAGAGCTCCAGGTCGCCGAGGCCGAGGAGCGAGGCGGGGCCGAAGAGCGAAGCGGGGCCGAAGAGGCCCAGCAGGAATTCGAGGAGGCGGCCGAGGAGACGGAGGAAGTCTTCGAAGAAACCGAGGATGTGATCCAGTAACGGGAACCGGCAAGCGGCGGGCGCGGCTCTGCCGCGCCGACAAGTGAGCAGGGGCGGCCGAGAAATCGGCCGCCCTTTTCACTCTTCGATTGACCCGCCCCTCGATCAGCGTGCGCGGCAGGAATAGCTCTCGGCCCGCGCCGGGTCGCCGCCTTCGAAGTGCGCATACTCGGGCCACGGACAGAGCGGACGGCTTTGACCCGGCATGGACTCGCCTGTCGCCACGACGGCGCCCGGCGCCTCGCCCGACTCCACCCACTCGACCAGCGGCGTCAGCAGGTCGAAACTGTCGACGGTCTGCTCGCCCCCGGCGCAGTGCCCCATGCCCGGCACGAGATAGAGCCGCGCATAGTCGCCGACGGGCTTGACGCCCGCATTGGCCTCGGCCATCCGCTCGAAGTACCGCACGGTGTCGTTGGCCGAGAACCAGGCGTCGCCCTCGCCGTGATAGAAGATGTGCTTGCCGCCGTCGGCGACGAAGGTGCTGACGTTGTACTGCGTGGCCGTGTTGCCGATCGACTCGTCCGTCGCCATGGCCGCCATGTACTCCGCGTCCACGTTCTGGCGCTGCAGGTCCGCGCCGCTGCCGCCTTCCGGTGGACTGCCGCCGGCGAGCAGCAGCCCCGGAATGCCTCCGGTGTCGTCGAGCGCGGAGTCGTAGGGGAAAGGCACGTAGACCGGCAGACCGGCGGAGCTCGTCGGCCCGCCCAGCGCACGCGCCAGCGCCTCGGCCTTGTCCGCCGCGAGGCACGCCTGCCCCGGCCCGGCCGGCTCCGAGCCGGACGCCTCCGAACCTGGGGCCTCCGAACCCGACGCCCTCGGCCCGGACGTCGCCGGGCACGCCAGCTGCCGCGGGTCGAAGTCGCACGCGCCGCGGTTGAAGATCAGGCCGTCGGCCTGCCCGTCGAGCGCGTCGCAGCGGTCCATCAGTGCGCCCATGATCAGACCTTCCTCCTCGGGCGTGAACGGGTCCCGAGGGTCGGTCGCCTTGCCGAGCTCCGCGCTGACCCAGCGCAAGGCGAGATTGCTGACGCCCGTCCGCATCGCCGGCGCGCCGGAGACGATGCCGTCGAAGAGGTGCGGGAACCGCTGCGCCATGATCATGCCCTCGCGGCCGCCGGTCGAGCAGCCGACGAAGAAGCTGTGGTCGATCGGCGAGCCGTAGTAGCGTTCGATTATCGGGCGCGCAACCTCGGTGACCTTGGCATTGGCCTGGTACTGGAAGTTCAGCATGGCCTGCTGATCGGCCATGAAGCTCGCGTCGAAACCGCTGCCGACGT
Source organism: Gammaproteobacteria bacterium (assembly GCA_016927175.1). Taxonomy (GTDB): domain Bacteria; phylum Pseudomonadota; class Gammaproteobacteria; order Steroidobacterales; family Rariloculaceae; genus ZC4RG20. Next base: position 2,378 of record JAFGNC010000368.1, read on the forward strand.
GCCCGCTGTCCGTGCTGACGACGGCGAATCCGCGGGCAAGCGCCGCGTCGGTGCCGGCCGCCTGAGCGCCGACGGGCTCCCGGAGAGAGCCGTTCAGGCCGCCGCCGCCCTGGAACAGGAAACGGCCGTTCCAGTCGTCCGGCATATTGATCGCGAAGCGGATCGCGTAGTCGCGCCCGTCGATGCCCGTGCGGTGCTCGAAGCTGCCGGCGACGCGGCAATGCGGCGGCAGAGGCTCCGAGGTGCCGCCGCGGCCGGTAACCGTGCGGCTCGTCGAGTACGCGGCTTCCGCGATCTGCAGGTCGTCGGCGCCGCCGGTCCATTCGGCGAGGGCGCTGCAGGCCGCTTCCTGTGCTTGCGCGCCGAGGCTGGCGAGGCAGAGGCCAAACAGTATCAACGGGCGGGAAAGAATCATATCGCTGTCTCCTCAGGCTGCTTCGGCGGCGTATCGCACTCCGCGACGATATCAGAACGCACCATGCCATCGAGAAGGTGCCGTAATCATTTCTGGTGATTACCGTCAGGAAGGCAACTCCTAGACTTCTTCCGTCAATCGATCACCACGAGAAGGAGACGCCGATGAAAAAGGTTCACAGTGCCCTGGTTGCTGCCTCGATTTTGCCGCTCGCGATTCTCGCGACAAGTACGAGTTTCGGCGACGACGGCGACGGTGAGTGGCCCGAAGGTATGAGTCATGATCCCGAACCCCATAGTCCGTCGCCCGGCGGGCTTGAAGCGCTCGTTCGAGCGGCGACCGCGCAATACCAGGATCCGGAGTACGCCATCTCGATGGGTTATGAGCCCGGGCCCTGCGTGAGCGGCCCAAATGGCGGGGCGATGGGCGTTCACTTCGTCAAGCCTGCGCTCCTCGATGATGCGCAGCCCAAGGTCGACGAGCCCGAGGCCCTGATCTACCAGCCCATGCGGAACGGCAGGTTCCGGCTCGTGGGCGTCGAATACATCGCGTTCGAAGGTCCTGCAGCGCTCGAGGGGCATCTGCTGCATTACGCCGGCTCCCCGAACCGCTACGGCCTGCCGCCGTTTTATCAGCTTCATGTCTGGGCATGGAAACCGAATCCGAACGGCACCTTTGCCGATTGGAACCCGGACGTATCGTGCGACGCGTTCGTTGCGCCCCCAATGTAAAGGGGCGCAGCTGCGCGGTCGGGGCCGGCTGGTGCCCCGACCGCCGCGCGAGCCAGCTGCCCTCGTCAGGCGGATCGACCGATCAGCTCGTCCGGTCTGATCTCGCCCGCCAGCTCGAT
>JAFGNC010000369.1 GCA_016927175.1 Gammaproteobacteria bacterium
CAAATCAGGAACCCGGTCAAGCAGAGCCCGCCAGGCCGTTGCGATGAGCATATGCCGCCGCCTCGGTCCTGTTCGCACATTCGGTCTTCGTCAGGATATTGCGCACGTGTGTCGCGACCGTATTCAGGCTGATCGACAGCACTTTGGAAATATCCTTGTTGCTGCGCCCGATCACGAGCAGCTGCAGGACTTCCACCTCACGTGCCGTGAGCCCGACGGGATAGCTTGCCTGCGCGCGATCGCCGCGAAGCAGGGCATCGATCTCCACTCCGAGCCCTTGCATGCCGAGACGGTCGGCCAGCTGCTCGGCTTCCCGCAGGAGCTGCTCGGCGCGGGCACGGTCGTTCGGCTCTTGGCTCTTGCGCAGCGCGAGTGCGTACCGCTGACAGGTCCGGGCTAGCCATGGCCATGCGCGAGCCGCGGCATGGGCTCGGACCGCCGCGTCGAAATGCCGCCGAGCGCGATCGAGATCGCCCATCGTTGCGGCGAGCATGCCCAGATACTGATCCGTCGAGCCGAAGCAGACTGCAAGATGATGGGTCGCGAAGGTCCCGGCATAGGGTACGAGGAGCGGGTAGAGGACCTTCGCCCGCTCCGCGTCCCCGAGCGCGGTGCACGTCTCGGCGCAATAGACCAGCGTAGACGTGCGCAGCGCATCGAACGGAATCATGGCGAACTCCCCGGCTGCGAGTTTGTCGAGCTCGCGTGCCGCGTCGTCGAGGCGGCCGATCTCCGTCAGCGCGAGCATCAGGCCAGGCGTCCACGCTCGATTCAGAGGTGAGGCCGCAAAACGCTCGATCAGCGGCGCGAGCGCGCGGAGACGCCCCAGATCGCGGTTCAGCATGAACATCTGGACGCCGTAGACGCCGTCGGCATCCTCGCCGCGTGTCTTCTGCCCGATCTCGCGCAGCGTCTCTATCTTCGCGGAGAGGCCGTCGTACTCACCGCGTGCCAGCGATAGCACGACGGGCAACGCCCTTGCCCGGTACTCCTGAAACCCGAACTTCGTGGCGTTGAGTCTTTCGAAGCTGTCGACGACCCGGTCGACTCCGTCGAATTTTCCGGCCTCGATCAGATTGCACGCCTGATGGTACAAAGCTTCCGCCATGCGCTCGCAGCTGTCCCCGGGCGGCGCGACGCCGATGTACTCCTCCGCGAGCGCAAGGCGCGTATCGATCTGGGTAGGATCGCCGGCCAATGCGAGCAGCGACGATCGCAGGCAATGGCTCAGCACCGCGGGATCGCCGAGTCGGCGAGCCATCGCCATGGATTCGTCTATCAGCGCCTTGACCCCGTGCACGCCTCCGAGCGTGCGCTCGGCGAAAGCCTGGGCCGCCAGCGCTTTAGCGCGTGCGGCACTGTCCCCTTGGGGCAGGCGTTGCAGCAGACGCCGCAATAACGGCAGCTGTTCCGCCTGCATGCTGTGAGAGGTCAGCACGATCCACTGAGTTCCGACGTCCGTCAGCCACGCCTCGTCGCTCGCAAGCTCGTGATCGTCCAGCGCCTCGGTGATCAGTGCGGCTGCAGCGCCGAAATCAGCCGTACCGGTCAGGGCGCGTGTCTGCCAGTAGATGGCCTCGCGCAGCCGTTCGGGCCGCCGGCGCGGGCTCTGCCGCAGGAGCCGAACCACGTTTCCGAAGTGGAGAGCGGCTTCGTCATAGGCGTCGAGCCGCATGGCCTCGTGCGCAGCACGGGCAGCGAAATCCACTGCCTGCTCGGCATTGCCGAGCGCGGACGACTCGAAATAATGATGCGCGATCCGTGATAACCGGCTTTGGGTTCGATCCGCATCGACGGCTGCCAGCGCGTCGCCGGCGAGCGCGTGAAGCTGCAGACGTTCCGGCGTGGGCAACTCGTCGTACAGCGTTTCGCGGATCAGCGCGTGCGTGAAGCGATAGGCCTGCGCCGCACGATCCGTGTTCGAGACGAACCCGGCTTCCTCGGCCAGATGCAGCGCTGCGAGCACGCCCTCCACATCCACGACGGCAATCCGCGCGAGCACGGCGGCGTCGAAGTCGCGGCCGATCACGGATGCGGTACGGAGCATGCCGTTGACGTGATCCGGCAATCGGCTCAACCGTCTCCCGATCGTTTCGCGAACACCGTCAGGGATGCGGACGGTGATCGGCTCAATGCCGGCATCACGGCTTTCCTCGAGCAGCACCTTCAGCAACTCGATAACGAACAATGGATTACCGTCGGTTTGCTGATCGATTGCGCGGACCACGCGCGCCGACAACGCCTTACCGAGCATACCGTCGGCGAGAACCGTGATCGCCTCCTGGCCGAGGCCCTGGAGCCTGAGGCGGGCAACGCCGTCACCGCTGCCCAGCACGCCGAGCGTCGCGGGCAAGGGATCGGTTCTCGAAAGCTCAGTGTCGCGGTAAGTACAGACGATCATGATGCGAGATTGAACCAGCGCCTGGCTCAGCAGCTCGAGCACTGTGAGCGAAGCCTTGTCCGCCCAGTGGAGGTTGTCGACGAGCAGCACCAGCGGCACCTGCGCCGTGACACGCTTGAGAAAGCCGCAGATCGCGTTGAACGTGCGAAAGCGAGCCCGGGACGGCTCGACCGGTGCATCGTCCCGCCCGTCCGCCATGCCAATCGCGATGCCGAGCTCGGGGACGAGCGCCGCGATCTCGCTGCCGTCCGGGCCGGCAAGCAGGCTGAGCTCGCTCGGCGACATGGCCTCGACGATCTCGCGGAGTATCTGCACCCAGGGCCAATACGGAGGTGCGCCCGGCTCCTCGAAGCAGCGCCCCCACAGCGCCAGCGCGCCTCGGTCTTCCGCGGCGTCGGCGAACGCCTCCGCAAGCCGAGTTTTTCCGATCCCCGGCTCACCCGCGAGCGTCAGAATCTGGCGCCGACCCTCGAGCATCTGATCGAATGCCTCGGCGAAAACTGCGAGCTCACGCCCGCGGCCGACGAACACTGCCGGCGAAGATGACATGGCGCCTCCCATGCCGAGACCCGAGACCATCCTGGTGACGATTATGCCTGCTCGAGCGGGCACAGTGCTTCGTCAGTATTGGTGAGCTTAGGTTTGCCGTCGCGTGACGCTCATGGAGCAAGTGGCGCGGGATCCGCTTCTGGCAGCAGCGGCTGTCCAGCCCCCGGGTTCGGGTTCTTGGGTGCAGCCGGTCGCGCTCACCGAGGCCGCCATCGATGGCGTTCGGGTCTCACGCACCGTGAGTGAGCCGGAACGTCAGGAGCCGCCCGGACAGAGCCAGTCGATCTGGTCACATGAGCGGGTTGTTGCCTCCGCCACAGCGAACGAGGCGAATGTTCCTCGATCGATCGCGCACTCAGGTACGTCACACCCTGGGGATCACGCACCGCATCGGTGCCCCGCGGGCGGCCCCTCGTCGGCAAATCAAAGGGATGCAGAAACAGGCGCCCTGGCACGATAGATGCTCATGGTGATGCCGAGGGAACCCAGCAACGTGCGCGACAGAAGGTGCAGACAGCGATGAACGTAGCCTATGACATGGACTTCGATATCGAGGACTTCCTGAAATCGATGGAGCGCAGGGCGCGCGCGGCCGCGCAGCGACGCGCCGGCCGTGCAGGCCCCGCTCGTCGCGGCGCAGTGCATGACCGGAACGCGAAGCGCGTCGAGAAAGACCAGGAGTCCGAGGCGATCGCGCACCGGCCGGCGGCGGCGCCGCGGCCTCACCACCCCATCCAGCGCGCATAAGCCGCGACGAACTCGTCGAAGATCGTCTCCGCCGAGAACTCCTCGAGCGGCCAGGCGCCGACGCGGCCCGTCGGCACGATGATCTCGACGCGCGGCCTCGCCTCTTCCGGATCGGTCGCGAGATCCGTCAACGCGAAGGTCAGCGGCTCGCGCACGACGCCGCGCACGGTCAGCGCGAACTCTTGCTCGCCGTCGCGAGCGGTCGTCAGCGTCGCCCAGTCGCCGTCCGTTCGGATGTAGACCTCGCGGCCGTTCTCTTCGAGCTGCGCCTTCAGCTCATCGAATGCCGGCAGAACGGTCTCGTCGAGGAGCCGGCGAATCTGCGGCAGCGCGGCGGCCTGCTGCGCCTCCAGACGCCGCATATGGCGGTCGTAGCCCCAGACCACGGTTTTCAGACGCTTGCGCCAGTCCTCGTGGCGCTCGGCGGCCGCGAGCGGAAGCGGCGGCGCGCCCGTGTAGCCCGTCGCCGGTGTCGCCGCGGCGAGCGGTGCGCTGGTTGCGGTGCCGGCCGGCTCCGCGGCGGCGCCCGTTCGGGGCGCCCCGGCGTCGGCTGCGGCGCGAAGCGAGCCCTCCGCGCGCAGCGCCTTCACGAGCGCATAGCAGACGAGCAGCATCACGATGCTGAACGGGGCTGCCGTCGTGACCGCCGCCGTTTGCAGTGCCGTGAGCCCGCCGGTCAGCAGCAGCACGGCGGCGACTGCGCCGATCATGACCGCCCCGAGCCCTCGCCGATACGCAGGCGGCTCCGGATCGCCGCCGGCCGTCAGGATGTTGACGACGAGCGAGCCTGAATCCGCGGACGTGACGAAGAAGATCGCGATCACGACGATGGCCGTCATCGTCATGATCGTGCTGAACGGCAGCTGCTCGAACAGCACGAAAATCACCGTGGCGATATCGGCGTGCACGGCTTCCACGAGACCGCCATCGCCCGCGAGCTCGAAGTTGATCGCCGTGTTGCCGAAGACCACCATCCAGAAAAATATCGTCAGCGACGGCGCGAGCAGCACGCCCGCGATGAACTCGCGGATCGTGCGTCCGCGGGAAATGCGCGCGATGAACATCCCGACGAACGGCGACCAGCTGATCCACCACCCCCAATAGAACATCGTCCACGCTTCCTGCCATTCGATGCCGATGTAAGCGTCCGTGTTGAACGACAGCTCGACGAGCGACGCGGCGTAGGAGCCGATGTTCTGCACGTAGGAGCTCAAGAGAAAGACCGTCGGCCCGGCGATGAAAACGGTCGCCAGCAACGCCAGCGCGAGGACCATGTTGAGCTGGCTCAGGCGGCGGATACCCTTGTTCAGGCCGCTCGCCGCCGACGCCGTCGCGGCGAGCGTGATCGCGCCGACCAGCAGCATCTGGTTCTGCACGGAGCTCTCCGCCAG
>JAFGNC010000370.1 GCA_016927175.1 Gammaproteobacteria bacterium
CCGCGCGGTTGATCGAACGAGCCGCTGCGCGACACTCGCCGCGTGCGCCGAGCCGCTGCGCCGCCCCGCGCATCGCCTTCCCGGCAGAGCCGTCGGCTGCGCTCAGTCCGCCGGTTTGACGAACTTCAGCGTGAAGCGGTCCGACTCGCCGATCTCGAGGTATTTGTCGCGGTCCCGATCCCGCAGCGCGAGATCGGGCGGCAGCGTCCAGACGCCGGCGGGATGGTCGTGCGTATCGAAAGGGTTGCGGTTCACGTCCGAACGGCCGGCGAGCTCGAACCCGGCCTCCTCGGCCAGATCGATGACGCGCTCTTCCGAGACGTAGCCGTTTCCCGCCGCGGGATCCTCGCTGGCCGGATCGGGCCAGCGGTGGTCGACGACGCCGAGCACGCCGCCCGGCTTCAGCGCGTCGTACATCGCGGCGAACGCGATCGCAGGCGCATCGGGCGGCCCGTAACCCTCGTCGAACCAGTTGTGCACGTTGCGGAACGTCACGACCAGATCCGCCGAGCCGCTCGGCGCGATGCCGGAGCCTTCCGAGAAGTCGAGCGCCGTCAGCGTCACGTCGCCGTAGACCTCCGGCGCGCCGGACAGCTTTTCCTCGAGCGTTTGCATCTCTCGCTGCTGGTAGTCGAACGGTGGCTCCTCGCCATACTGCGCGACGTACAGCTTGCCCTGCTCGCGCAGCGCCGGAGCGAGGATCTCCGTGTACCATCCGGCGCCAGGCCAGATCTCGACGACCGTCATGTCGGGGCGGAAGCCGAAGAACTGGAGCGTCTCCTTCGGATGCCGGTAGCGGTCGCGCGCCCGGTTCCGGTCGCTGCGGTGATCGCCGGCGATCGCGGCGTCGAGCGCCGCCGAGGCTTCGGCGTCCGTCGTCTGCCCGGGCGCCTGCACGTGCACGCACAGCGCCGCGGTCATGGCGAGCGCGCTGAAAGCAGCGATGCGTCTGTTCATCGACCTTCTCCCGCTTTGGAATGAAATCGAACCCGCCGGGCCAACATACCTGTATTCGGAAGGCACGGAAAGAGCGGACGCAGTTGAACGGCGGCCCGGCGGGCGGCATGATGAGCGCGTCGCACAACGAGGTGCCCGCATGACGAAGACGGCTTTCTGCTCCGCCCGCCCCTGGCTTCCGCCGCTCCTCGTCGTCGCGCTGCTGCCGTTACCGTCCGCGGCCCACCATTCCTTCGCGGCCGAGTTCGACCCGAACGACTGCCGCGACTTCACCGGCACCCTGACCTCGCTCGACTGGCAGAGCCCGCACGCCTACTTCTACATGGACATCGAGGGCGCCGACGGCAAGGTCGAGAACTGGTCCTTCCAGACTTATGCGCTGATCACGCTGCGCCGCAGCGGCACGGGCCGCCAGGTCTTCCTCGACAACATCGGCAAGGAGGTCTGGGTCCGCGGCTGCCTCGCGCGTAACGGCAAGGAGCGCTATGCGGCCGCCGGCACGCTGCGGTTTGCCGACGGGGTGCTGCGCCAGGTCGGGCAGCTGCAGGATTGAGCGGCGAGATCGGGGGGCGTGAGATCAGAACGGAGCTTTGACCGTATGGCGCCATGGACCCTCCTGAGACTTGCACTAGTACTATGCGCGCCGTGGGCTCTCGCGGTGCCGGCGGCGCAGGGTCAGACGCAGGGTCAGAACGCCGCCTCGCAGGCGGACGGCGCAGACACGAACGCCGCACAGGTTCCCGCGGAGGGTCCTGCGGAGGCCTCGGGCGTGTCCCCGTCGGAGTCCCCCGCGGAGTCCGAGGAATATGCGATCACAGTGCTGCCGCCCGGCGGCCCGCCGCCGCGCCTGCCGAACGGTCGTCCGGACCTCTCCGGTCACTGGTTTCCGAACGGCGCCGGCCAGGGCGTCAGCGGGCGCTTCGGCGTCGACCCGGCGGCGCTCGGCACGTTCGATCCGGAAGTCACGCCGGAGGAGCCGCCGGCGTTTCAGCCGTGGGCGCGCGAGCGCATCGCGTCGATGACGCGGACGGAGCTGGAGCTGTCGAAGTCGTCCGTGAACTGCATGCCGCGCGGTGTGCCGGCAATCTGGCTGCAGAACCCGTACACGACGCTGATGGTGCACAAGGGCGACCTGCTCGTGCAGCTGTACGAGGTGCTGAACAACTGGCGCGCGATCCACCTCGACGGGCGGCCGCTGCCGGAGTATCCGGAGCCGCTGTTCCACGGCAACAGCACGGCGCGCTGGGAAGGCGACACGCTCGTCGTCGAGTCGATCGGCTTCGACGAGCGAACGTACATCATGCCCAACGGCTGGTTTCACAGCGACGAGCTGCGCGTGATCGAACGCTACACGCGGCCTTCGATGAACTACCTGATCGTCGAAATCACGGTCGACGATCCGAAGGTGCTGGAGAAGCCGTGGAAGTCCGCGCCGCGCCGCTGGACGCTCGGCGACGGCGAGGTATACGAGTTCTACTGCACCAACAACAAAGAGCTCGAGGAGCTTCAGCGGCTGCGCGAGCTCGAGCTGCAGGCGGAGCGCGAAGCGGACTGAGACCGGTCGCGCGTACGGGTTGCGCTCAGTCGGCCGCCGACCCCGGCCGCGTGCTGCGTCCGTGCACGGCGGCGAGTGCGCCGGACGGCATCACGGAGGAGATCGCGGCGGCGAGCCTGTTCTGCCAGCCCGTCACGACGTCGCCCTCGCCCTTCAGCATCGCGTCGAATCCCTTTCGAGCCACAGCCGCCGGGTCGTCCTTCTTCGACTGGCCGAGCTTCGTATCCTGCATGCCCGCGCGGTCGAAGAACTCGGTTTCCGTCGCGCCGGGCATCAGGCACGTCACGGTCACGCCGCTGCCTTTCAGCTCGTGCCGCAGCGCAAAAGAAAAGGAATCCAGAAACGCCTTGGTCGCGTTGTACACGGCCTGATAGCTGCCCGGCATCAGCCCGGCGATCGAGCCGGTGATCAAAATGCGGCCCTGCCCCCTCGCGCGCATGTCGTGAGCGACACGGTGCAGCAGCGCGAGCGTGCCGGTCACGTTCGTGTCGAGCACGCGGCGGATGTCCGCGAAATCCTGGTCGAGGAACGCGCCGCCGAGCCCGCGGCCGGCATTGGCGAGCAGCGCCTCGACGGCGCGGCCGCCGATCGCCGCGTAAAGCGCATCGACACCCTGCAGCGTCGCGAGGTCCGCCTGCAGCGCTTCGACGGCCGCACCCGATTCCGCGAGCTCGGCCGCCGCGGCCTGGATCTCGGGCTCGTTCGCGACGACGATCAGATCGTAGCCGTAAGCGGCGCAGCACTTCGCGAGCTCGAAACCGATGCCCGTCGATGCGCCCGTGACGACGGCGAGCCCCTGCCTGTTGCTGCCCATGTCGCACCTCCGTTGCCTTCGGTGCGACGAAGCAAGATGCGTGCCCGGGGCCCTACCAGCCCCCGCGCCCGGGGCCGTAGTCGGGCTCCCACCCGGTCGGCTCGGAATCCTCCAGATTGGACAGCACGGCGTGAACCTCCTGAATCCAGCCGTTCTTGACCGCGAAGAATTCGCCGACCAGCCGGTCGTTCGAAGTCGCGACGCTCTGGCTCTCCATCCCGTCCTTCAGCCCGAAGCGCACGATCGACAGCACGATGCCGCGCTCGGTGTCGACGACCGGATAACGCCGGTCCCACAGATTGCGTCCGATGAACCGCCCGGCGTCGAAGCCGGCGGCCGCCGAGACGTACTGGCCGTCGCGAACGAAGCCCGTGGTCTGGAGCCCGTTCTCGTAGCGGCGCAAATCCGGAAGGAGTTTCGCGGGATGGTAATCCTCGGTGCCGTTCGTCTGAAACGCCCGCCAGTAGCCTTCGGCCGCCGCGATCAGCCCGTAATAGGAATCCTGCTCCGCCTCACGGATCGTCAGCTGCAGCGCCGGCGACACTTCGGTCAGGTTGTCCGCATCCCACAGCCGGTCGGCGTCGCCCTCATTGGCCTTAATGACCTCGACCTCCGCGATCTCCCCGTCCGCGACTTTCAGGCGGAGCATGACCACCGTCTTCGAGCCGTCGGCGTTACGAATCACGGCTTCCGTGCCCGTGTCGCCGAGCCGCTCGTTGACGATGTCCCAGCGGTACACCGTCTCGTCGGCCTCCTCCCAGAACGCCTGGCCGAGACCCATCGAACGGCCGTTGCTCGTGATCTTCGCGTTGGACGCGAGCGGCACGGCGTCGGGATCATTCGCGGCGAGCGCGTTGAAATACGTGTCGACGAAGCGCGTCAGGCACTGCCGATCGCAGCGCTCGGCGTCCCGCGATTGCGCGAAGGCGATGCCGCCCCCGCCCGTCAGCATCACGGCCGCCAGCCCCACCGCCCCCGCAATCGCGCTCGCACCGATCCTGTTCATGCCGCCTCCCGTTGGTTCGTTCGAATGCAGCCCTGAATTCTGCCTGCGACGCGAGACGTTTCATACGCGCGCGAGCTCGATCGACCGCCAG
>JAFGNC010000371.1 GCA_016927175.1 Gammaproteobacteria bacterium
CGCGCCGTCGCTCTTCTGTCCCGCGCCTGCGGCATGCTCGCCGTGCTGCTGATGATCGCGGCCTGCGCCGTCGTGTGCCAGATGGTGTTCGTGCGCTATGTGCTCGGCGCGTCCACGATCTGGCAGACGGAGTTCGTGCTGTTCAGCATCGTCGCCGCGACGCTGATCGGGAGCCCGTACGTGCTTGCGACGCGCGGCCACGTCGGCGTCGACTTCGTCGCGTCGCACGCGGGGCCCGGCGGCCGCCGCGCGCTCGGTATCGTCGCGTCGCTGGCCGGCGTCGCGTTCTGCGCCGTGCTCGCGTGGAGCGGCTGGCGCTACTTCCACGAGGCGCTGGTGCAGGGCTGGGTCACGGAGTCGGTCTGGGCGCCGCCGCTGTCGATCGTGCTGCTGCCGCTGCCGCTCGGCATCGGGCTGCTGACGCTGCAGTACGTCGTCGATCTCGCGTGCCTCGTCGCAGGCCGCGAGCCCGCGGCCGCGGAGAGCGACGCGTGAGCCCGCTCGAGATCGGCCTCGCGATCGCGGCCGCGACGCTGCTCGTGCTCGCGACCGGCATCCCGATCGCTTTCGGTCTCGGCTTCGTGTCGCTGCTGTTCCTCGCGCTGTTCGACGGCGTCGGCAGCATCAATTTCACCGGCGAGCTGTTCTTCTCGGGCCTGACCGACTTCACGCTGGTCGCGATCCCGATGTTCATCGTCATGGGCACGGCGATAGCGTCGTCGCCGGCCGGCAGCGACCTGTACGGTGCACTCGAGCGCTGGCTCGGCCGACTGCCGGGCGGCCTCGTGATCTCGAACATCGGCGCGTGCACGATTTTCTCGGCGCTGAGCGGCTCGTCGCCGGCGACCTGCGCCGCCATCGGCAAGATGGGCATTCCGGAAATGCGCCGGCGCGGCTATTCCGACGCGCTGGCGGCGGGCTCTATCGCCGCCGGCGGCACGCTCGGCATCCTGGTCCCGCCGAGCGTGACGCTGATCGTGTACGGCATCGCGACGGGCACGTCGATCGGGCGGCTCTTCATCGCGGGGCTCGTGCCGGGTCTGATGCTGGCGGGGCTGTTCATGCTGTGGGCCTGGTATGCGTCGCGGCGCGGCGGCGGCGCCGGCGGCGTCGTGACCGTCAGGTACACGTGGCGGGAGAAGCTCGCGCTGCTGCCGCGCGTGCTGCCGTTCCTCGCGATCGTCGCCGGCATCCTGTACGTGCTGTACGGCGGCATCGCGACGCCGTCCGAAGCGGCCGGGGTCGGCGCCGCGCTGACGGTGCTGCTCGTCGCCGTCGCGTACCGGCGCTGGCGGCCGCGGCAGATCTGGGACATTTTCGCCGCGTCGATGCGCGAGAGCGTCATGATCATGATGATCATCGCCGCGTCGGCGCTGTTCAGCTATACGCTGTCGACGCTGTTCGTGACGCAGTCCGTCGCCGAGCTGATCGTCGACCTCGACGCGAACCGCTGGGTCGTGCTCGCGATAGTCAACGTGTTTCTGCTGATCACGGGGTTCTTCCTGCCGCCGGTCGCCGTGATCCTGATGACCGCGCCGATCCTGCTGCCGATCATCGAGGCGGCGGGCTTCGACCCGTACTGGTTCGCGATCGTGATGACGATCAACATGGAGATCGGCCTGATCACGCCGCCGGTAGGGCTGAATCTGTATGTCATCAACGGCATCGCGCCGGACGTGCCGCTCGCGCGGATCCTGGCCGGCGCGCTGCCGTTCGTGCTGACGATGGTGCTCGGGATCGTGCTGCTGTGTGTGTTCCCCGGCATCGCGACGTGGCTGCCGGATCTGCTGATGGGGCCGGCCGGCTGACGGCGCGGGCCGCCGCCGGCTAGACTTCGGCACTCGAACGTTCGGCGCTCGAGCGTTCGGCACTCGAAATGGGCCCGGCGCGCCCCCATATCATGAGGGTCCGGGCCACGGACACGAAGCAGCAGCAACGCCCGCGGGCGGAGGAACCTATGGCAGCGACGGAACAGGCGGCGCAGGCGCGCCGCGTCATCAGGAAGATCAGGGGGCAGCCGACGAGCGACGGCGCGGGCGTGCGCATGACGCGCGTGATCGGCACGCAGACGTTCGACCACTTCGACCCGTTCCTGCTGCTCGACGAGTTCCGCTCCGACGATCCGAACGACTACATCGCCGGCTTCCCGAACCACCCGCACCGCGGCTTCGAGACCGTCACGTACATGCTGGCCGGGCGCATGCGCCACGGCGACAACCAGGGCAACACGGGGCTGCTCGGGCCCGGCAGCGTGCAGTGGATGACGGCCGGCCGCGGCATCGTGCACTCGGAGTTCCCGGAGCAGGAAGAGGGCCTGATGTGGGGCTTTCAGCTATGGGTCAACCTGCCCGCCAGCGACAAGATGACGGCGCCGCGCTACCAGGACATTCAGGGTGACCGGATTCCGGACGTCGACGTCGCCGACGGCGTGCACGCGCGCGTCATCGCGGGCGAGCTCGGCGGCGTCTCGGGCCCGATCAGCGCCGTCGCGACGGAGCCGGTCTACTACGACCTGACGCTTCGGCAGGGCGCGTCGTACACGGTGCCGGTGCCGCCGGACCACAACGTGTTCGTCTATCCGTACCAGGGTGCCGCCGAGATCGGCTCGGGCAGTGAGCGCCAGCGCGTCGA
>JAFGNC010000372.1 GCA_016927175.1 Gammaproteobacteria bacterium
GACACGGGCAGGCCGGCGGCGGCGAGGTCCTCGCTGTGCAGGGAGTACTCGCCGGGGTCGACACCCGGGATCACTGCATCGGGGTCGTCCGGATCGCCGCGCAGCGGAATCGGGACGACGAACATCGATCGATCGTCGATGTACTTCGCATACAGCTCCAGCTCGCCCCCGTCGAGCTCGCGCACGAGCTTGGCGCGGAGCTGGCCGCCCTCGTCCGCGCGGTAGCCGGGATCGCGAATGCCGTCCGACACACGGTAGTAGCCGCCGATGCCGAGCGCCCATTCGCCGGCGAGCGGTCCGCCCCAGTACCCGTCGAGGCTGTAGTAGCCATAGTCGCCGATCGTCAGACCGACGTCCGTTTCGGGCGTGTCGCCCGGGTCCTTCGTGATGAAGTTGATCGATCCGCCGACGGCGCCCTGCGAGAAGATCGGCGCGGTGCCGCCGCGCACGACCTCGACGCGGCGCAAAGTCCGGTCGACGCGCACGAACTGGTCCGGGTTGTAGAAGGACAGCTCGTACACCGGGAAGATCGGGATGCCGTCCTCCATCAGACCGACGTAGCGATAGCCGCCGTCCTGGATGATGCCGCGGGCGAAGACGTTTCCCTGCGTGGTGCCCGCCGTCGCCTCCACCCAGAAGCCCGGCACGGAACGCAGCAGATCGGCGGTGCTCGACGGCGCCTCTCTCTGGATGTCGGCCTCCTCGAACGTCGTGATGGCCACGCTCGATTCGTATTTCGTGCGTTCCGGCGACGCCGTGCCCGTGACGACGATCTCCTCCATGCCGAGAGGCGACGCCACTTCGGCCTCGGGACCCTGGGCAGTGCTCGATAACGGAACGATCAGCGAAGCGAGCGGCAGGTGACGGACGAAACGGTGAAACATCTCGGCCTCCTTGTCGCGCGGAAGCTACACGCGAGCGCTCTGCGGGAGTGTAGCGATGCAAACTACATGCCACGGAAACGCGAGTCGAAGATGTGACCGCCATGCCACGGAACGGCGAGTCGACGGCGTAACCGCCTGCCAGGGTAAGGCGAGTGGACGATGTACTGCCGAGCCCCGCAAGCCGCCGAACGGCTTCGCCGCTACGGCACGCGCCGGCCCGTTGCGCGCTCGAAAAGATACAGTCGCTCGGGCTCGTACTCGAAGTAAGCCGTCGTCCCCGGCACCGGCGCATCCGTCAGCTGCCCGCGGCCGATGATCTGCTGCCCGTCGATCCGGCCCACGACCCAAAGGGCGTCGCCGGTCGGCTCGGCGAGCTGCACGTCGCCGGCGAGCGCGAGCGGGCGCGCTTCGGTGGCTACGCGAACGTCGGCCGGGCGCAGCCCGACCACGACGCCGCTCGCCGGCACGTCCGCGGGCGGCGCGAGGCCGCGAAAATGCCGCGCGTCGAGCACGTTGATCGGAGGGCTGCCGACGAAACCGGCCACGAACAGGTTCGCCGGATCCCGATAGACGTCGAGCGGCGGCCCGCACTGCTCGATGCGGCCCGCGTTCAGCACCGCCACGCGGTCCGACAGCGCCATGGCCTCCTCCTGGTCGTGCGTCACGTAAACGGTCGTGATGCCGTACTCCCCGTGCAGGCGCTTCAGCTCGGCACGCATCTCGAGACGCAGGCGCGCGTCGAGATTCGAAAGCGGCTCGTCCAGCAGAAAGACGCGGGGGCGCCGCACCAGCGCCCGGCCGAGCGCGACGCGCTGCCGCTGCCCGCCCGAGAGCTCGCGGGGACGCCGCGCGAGCAGCGCCTCGATCCCGAGCCGTGCCGCCACCTCCGCGACCGCGGTCTCGATGTCGCGCCCGCTCGTGCCGCGAAGCTTCAGCGGAAAGCCGATGTTCTCGGCGACGCTCATGTGGGGATACAGCGCATAGCTTTGGAAAACCATCGCGACGTCGCGATCCCGCGGCGCGAGGTGGTTGACCGGCTGCCCGTCGAAACGGATCGTTCCCGCGCTCGGGCGCTCGAGCCCCGCGATCAGCGTCAGCGTCGTCGACTTGCCGCAGCCGCTCGGGCCGACGAACGTGAAAAACTCGCCTTCCTCGATACGAAGGTCGAGCCGGTCGAGCACGGTCACGGTGCCGAACCGTTTGCTGACCTCTTCGAATGCGATCGCGGCCATCGGTGCCTGTCCCCTATCCCTTCACGGCGCCGGCCGTCAGCCCTTCGACGATGCGCCGCTGGAACAGCAGCACCAGCACGAACACCGGCAGCGTCACGATCAGCGAAGCCGCCGCAATCTCGCCCCAGGGCACTTCGTGCAGCCCCGGAAACAGCGCGATGCCGACCGGCACGGTGCGGGACCGCTCCGTCGCGGTGAACGTCAGCGCGTAGAGAAATTCGTTCCACGCGACGATGAATACGAGCAGCCCGGTCGCGGCAAGACCCGGCCCCGCGAGCGGCAGGATCACGCGCACGAGCGCCTGCCGCGGCGTGCAGCCGTCGACTCGCGCGGCGGCATAGAGCTCGTCCGGCAGCTGGCGCAGAAAGTTCGTCAGTACCCACACGGCGAGCGGCAGCGCGAAGCTCGCGTACGTCAGGATCAGCGCGGCCAGCGTGTCGCGCAGGCCGAGCCCGTTGATCAGCAGGTACAGCGGGCTCACCGTCGCGATCGGCGGGAACATCGACGTCGCGAGCACGATTGCGAGGATCAGCCCGAAACCCCTAGCGCGCATCTTCGTCAGCGCGAACGCGGCGGCGGAGCCGAAGGCGAGCGCGATGAGAGTGGCACCGCCCGCGACGATGAAGCTGTTCAGCAGCATGCGCCCGAACGGGTGCCCGGCAAACACGGCCGCGTAGTGCTCGAAGGTCAGCTGCGTCGGCAGCAGCGGCGGAAGCGTCGTCAGCTCGGCGGGAGGCCGCAGCGACGTGACGAGCTGCCACGCGAGCGGCGCGAGACAGTACGCGGCGACGAGCAGCACGCCGAGGTACGTGCCGGCCCGCCTCATCGCGCCGAACCCCGGAGCAGCCAGACGTAGGCCGCGGTGATGGCGGCGATGCACACGAACACCGCGACGGCGAGCGCCGAGCCGTAGCCGAACTCGAGCGTCTGAAACAGCACCTTGTAGGCGTAGATCGACAGCGTCTCCGTGGTATTCGCGGGGCCTCCGCCCGTCAGCACATAGATCGCGTCGAACACGCGGAACGCGTCGATCGTGCGGAAGATCAGCACGATCAGCAGCAACGGCCGCAGCAGCGGCCATGTGATGTGGCGGAACAGCCGCCAGGCGCCGGCACCGTCGAGACGCGCCGCCTGGTAGAGCTCGGCCGGGATCGACAGGCGCCCGGCGAGCAGCAGCAGCGCGACGAACGGCGTCGCTTTCCAGACGTCCATCGCGATCGCGGCATGGATTGCCCAGTACGGGTTGCCGAGCCAGTTCGTGTCGGCGCCGGCGAGATAGTTGATCACGCCGAAATCGCCGTTGTACATCCACTCCCACATGCGCGCCGCGACGACGGTCGGGATGGCCCACGGCAGCAGCACGACGGCGCGCATCGGCGCACGGCCGACGAACGGCCGCGCGAGCAGCAGCGCGAACGCGAGGCCGATCACGACCTCGAGCGCGACGGAGACCAGCGTGAAATAGACGGTGTTGCCGAGCGCGTTCCAGAAGCGCGCGTCCGCGAAAAGCCGCGCGAAGTTGCCGACGCCGGCGAACGCGGGCGCGTCGCCGATCAGTGAATAATGCTGCACGCTGAGCCAGAGCACGTACACGATCGGGAACAGCGTGACGACACCGAGCACGAGCGCCGCCGGCGCCAGAAACGCCGCGGGGCGTTCGCCGATGCGACGGAGCGCGCCGCTCATGGCCGCGCGAGGATGCGCTCGGTTTCGCGCTGCGCCTCCGCGAGCGCCTCTGCGGGCTCGTCGAGGCCGGTCAGCACGGCGCTGAACTCGCTCTGCAGCACCTGCGACAGCTGCGCGTAGCGCGGCGTGACGGGGCGCGGGCGCGCCGCGTCCAGCACCGCGCGCAGCTCCTCGAGGTGCGGCTGCGCGGCGAGGAGCCCCGGGTCGGCATAAAGGCGCCGCCTCGCCGGGTTCAGGCCGTACTCGCGCGCGAGCGCGCGTTGCGCCTCGGGAGACGTCATGAAGCGGATGAAGGCCGCGGCCTCGTCGGGATACCGCGAGCGCCGGTTCAGCCCCAGGTTCCAGCCGCCGAGCGTGGCGGCGGAGTCGTGCCCGGCGAAATGCGGCAGCGGCGCGACGCCGACCTTGCCGCGCACCGGTGAATCCGCCTGCTCGAACAGCGTCCAGGCGTAGGGCCAGTTCCGCATGAACACGGCTCGGCCGCTGCCGAAGATGTAGCGCGACGGCTCCTCCGTCGCGGTCGTCACGAGCTCCGGGCTGATGCCGCGCGGCACCAGCGAGCCCAGGAACTCGAGCGCGCGGCGGTTTGCCGCGCTGTCGAGCACGACGTCGCCGTCGCGCAGCACGTCGCCGCCCGCGCTCCACATATACTCGAGCGCGTTGCAGACCAACCCTTCGTACTGCTTGCCCTGGAACACGAAGCCGTGAAGCGCCGGCTCGTGCTCGCGTATCGCGAGCGCCGCGCGCTCGAGCTCTTCCCACGTTCGCGGCGGTTCGAAGCCGTACCGCGCGAGCAGGTCCTTGCGGTAGTACAGGAGCCCCGCATCCACGAACCACGGGACGGCGTACGTGCGGCCCTCCCAGGTCGCCGATTCGAGCGACGCGTCGAAGTATTCCCCGTGCTCCTCCGCCGCGAGCAGGTCGCCGACGTCGGCGATCCAGCCCGCGCGCGCAAACTCGGCGACCCAGATCACGTCGAGCGCGAGCACGTCGAAATCCGCGGAGCCGCCGCGCAGGTTGATCACGTAGAACTGGTGCTGCTCGTCGCTCGCCGACGGCAGAGTCTCCGCCCGCACGCGCACGCCAGGATGCTGCGCCTCGAACTCGCGGATCAGCGCGGCGAACGCGGTGGGGTCGCCGAAGAGCTTGCTGTGCTTGAAGACGATCGTGCGCTCGGCGGGCGCCCCCGCGGGGGGATCGCCGCCGCCGCAGGCGGCCACGAGGAGCACGGCGGCCGCCAGGACCGAGAGCCCGCGCAGCGTTGAAAGGATCACCCGGCGCACGAGGATCAGGTTACCAACAGCCGCCGCCCGGAGCCTAATCCCGGCGGAGAAATGCGCATTACTGCTACTCCCCGGTGCCGTCGACGCGTGTAAGAATGGTTTTCCGCGAACTGCCCGGCCCCGTCGCATCGATGGACACCACCCTGCGGCTGCGAACTGGACGACGCAGAGAAGTGATGGAGAAGTCGGCCGCGAATCTGCAGAGGTTGCTCCTCTGCGCCGGCGAATCGTTCTGTTTAGCGGGCGCCTGTCTGGTCGGCGTCTGCTTCGCGGGCGCGTGCCATGCCGGCGATTCCGCCGCAGGCGCTTCCGTCGCGGGCGC
>JAFGNC010000373.1 GCA_016927175.1 Gammaproteobacteria bacterium
GCGGCGGCTCGAACGCTGCCACCCGCTCGGTGCGGAACGAGTCGCCGTGATCGATGCGGCGCACGGGCCGCGGGTCGGCCGGCACGGCTACGCCGGGGATTCGCGGAAATTCGAGCTCCCGAAGCGTCGTCAGCGTGCCGTCGGCGAGCCGCGGGCGGCGGCTCGGCGGCGGCTCCGCGCCGTCGGCGATCCATGCGTGCATGCGCAGGAGCAGCGCGCGCAGGAAACTGCTGTAGTCGTTCGGGTTGTACGGGTGGCGGCCGTCCCGCAGCGGCGGCGGGAAGCGCGCTGGCACGTGCTGCGTGCCGGCGAACAGGTACGACCGCACGTCGGCGGGCAGCTCGAGGTCGCGCCGTCCGGCGGTGTCGACGTGCGTCAGTGCGGCCGAGCCCCTCCAGTACTCGTTCGACGAGTTCGTGTAGAAGATCTTCGGGCGGAAATTGCCGGGAATCCGGGACAGCAGCCCGTCACGCCGGCCGCCGTCGGCCTGCTCTTCGTCGGCGAACGGAAACAGCGCGTTCGGGTAGAAGAAGCTCCAGCTCGCCCGCGAAGGCTGCGCGAAACGGTGGTTGAAGCTTCCGCGCGCGCCGCCGGCGATGTGCGGCATCAGTCCGTCGAAGACGATCCGCTGCTGCTCATCCTCGTTGAAACCGTCGTACAGGAAGGTCCGGAGCAGCCGCCCGCTCTGCGAGATGCCGAAGCCGATGGCCCGGCGCAGGTCTCCGGCTTCGAGGCCGAGCTCCGGCGCGTCCTCGTGCTTCAGGTAGGACACGGCGTCGCGGATCCCCGCCAGGCCGAGCCCGGCGACCGGCGGTTCCTCGGACAGGTAGACCACTTCGTAGATCCGGTTCGGCTCGAAGCCGCCTTCGAGATGGACGTGGGTCGGGTCCTCGACGATGCGGCCGCCTTCGCGCCGCGCGAACTGCCATTGCGCGCGGGGCACGACCTGCCGATCCCCGACCGGGTCGTCACGCACCGTCATCGAGTGCATTTCGCCTTCGGGGTCCGCGGCGGGGTAGGGGACCATGTTGCGGTCGCCGAGAGAGTGCGTGTCGGCGCGCGCGCGAACGACGAAGTCGCTGCGCACGAGTCCGGAGACGCCCGTCGCGGAGGGCACGTCGACTCGCAGCAGGTCGTCCTCCGGCGGGACGTCGAACTGCCAGCCGACCCACAGCAGCGTAAATCCGTTGCGCAGCAGGAAGCCGTCGCCCATTTCCGCCGCCGCGACCGGAGCCAGGCTGCCGGCTGCGCGGTTCAGCATCGTCAGCATTCCCTTGCCGCCCCGATTCGACACCTCGAACAGCAGGGTGCCGTTGCCGCGCGCGGCGGCTGTCGGCTTCAGCAGATAGAAGTCGGCGCTGAACTCGACGCGTCCGGCGGCGTTGACCGGGGCGAGAGCGACGTCGGCGACGGCGCGGTTCACACGTGAGGCCGGATCGATCTCGAAGTGGAGCCGGCCGGCAAGCGCCTCGTAGGCTCCGGCGAGGCCGTAGGCGGCGCCGCCGGCGACTTCGGTCCGCGTCTCGACGTCGATGCGGACGACGGCGGCGGCGGCCGTGCCGACGCCGAGGGCCGCGACCAGGAGTGCCTGGGCGATCAACCGGGCTGCGTCCGCGCCTGCGCGAGGAACTGACATGGCGTCCGTTCGAGTCTTACCGCCGGGAATTCGGCGCCGATCGAGCATAAAGGGCGCGCGGATGCGCTGCAATCGCCGCCGCGCGGGCGGCGGCCGGCCGCTCCCGTCCTTCAATCCATCGTTCACTCCGTTAGAATGGGCGGCCTCTCTGGGCGGCCTCTCCGTCGCCGAAAACGCAAGGATAGTGAGGAAACACATGTCGGACATGCCCGCTTTGGCAGCCGCGGACCCGGAAATCCATGAGCTGATTCTGCAGGAGACGCGCAGGCAGGACGAGTACATCCGCCTGATCCCGTCGGAAAACTATGCGTCCGAGGCCGTCATGGAGGCGACGGGTTCGATCCTGAACAACAAGTACTCCGAAGGCTATCCGGGGCGGCGTTACTACGAGGGGCAGGAATACATCGACCGCATCGAGACGATCGCGATCGAGCGGGCGAAGGCGCTGTTCGGCGTCTCGCACGCGAACGTGCAGCCGTATTCGGGCTCGCCGGCGAACCAGGCGGTTTACCTCGCGCTCGTGAAACCGGGCGAGACGGTCATGGGGCTCGGCCTGCCTTTCGGCGGCCATCTGACGCACGGCTGGGGCGTGAACTTCTCCGGGATCCACTACGACTCCGCGCAGTACGAGGTGGACCCGGAGACGCACCTCGTCGACCTCGATCGGGTCGAGACGCTGGCGCGCAAGGTTCGCCCCAAGATGATCATGTGCGGCGGCACCGCTTATCCGCGGATATGGGACTTCGAGGGTTTCGCCCGCATCGCGGAGGCGGTCGGCGCGGTGCTGGTGGCCGACATCGCGCACATCGCCGGCCTCGTCGCGGCCGGCGCGCATCCGACGCCGTTCCCGCACGCGTCGATCGCCACGACGACGACTCACAAGACGCTGCGCGGCCCGCGCGGCGGCATGATCCTGTCGGACGGCACGCACGCAAAGGAGATCGATCGCGCCGTCTTCCCGGGGCTGCAGGGCGGCCCGCACAACCACACGACCGCCGCGATAGCGGTCGCGCTGCGCGAGGCTGCGACGGACGACTTCAAGCGCTATGCGCACCAGGTCGTCGCAAACGCGAAGGCGCTGGCCGAGAAGCTCAACGAGCGCGGCTTCAGGCTGGTCTCGGGCGGTACCGACAACCACCTGATCCTGATCGACGTGACGCCGCGCGGCATCAACGGCAAGCCGGCCGCGAAAGCGCTGCATGCGGCAGGCATCGAGTGCAACTACAACACCGTCCCGTTCGATCCCCGCAAGCCCTTCGATCCGAGCGGTATCAGGATCGGCACGCCGTCGATCACGTCGCGCGGCATGACGGAGAAGGAAATGCCGCAGATCGCCGACTGGATAGACCGCGCCGTATCGGTCGCGAACGACGAGCAGGCGCTCGTCAGGATCAGGCGGGAGATCGCGGAGTTCTGCCGCGGCTTTCCGGCGCCCGGCATCCGCGTCTGACACGCGCGGCCGGCAGCAGATTTCCGGCGCGGCCGGCCCGGCCGGCCGACGGCCGGGAAACGAAAAAAAAGGCCGTCCGAATCCGGACGGCCCCTGGTTCTCCCCGCGGGGGAAGCGCTTACTGGGTCAGGTTCAGATCCACCTGAACGTCGACGTCCTGGCCGATCCAGCTCGTGTCGTTCCAGCCCTGGCCGACGTCGTAGTCGAAACGGTTGACCGTGAACGTGCCGGCGAACTGCGCCTCGGAGCCGCTCGTGTCGAACGTGAACCGCATCGTGGCCGGGTTCGTCTTACCCTTGATCGTGAGCTGGCCGTTCGCGACATAGGCGCCGTCCTCGGCCTCCTCGATGCTCTCGGACTCGAAGCGAGCCTCGGGGTACTCGCGCGTGTTGAACCAGTCCGCGTCCGTCAGCGCCGCATCACGGTCGTGATCTCGCGTGTTCACCGATTCGGTCTGCACGACGCCGACGATGCTGCCGCTCGACGGGTCCGCCGGATCGAAATCTATCGTGGCTTCGAATTCCTCGAACGCGCCGTTGAAGCGCGTGCCCTGCTGCACTGCGCTGAATTTCACGGCGCTCGAATCTTCCACGACGTTCCACTCCGCAGCCCATGCGCTGCCGACCAGCGTCATGCCTGCGCAGGCGGTGAGGAGTGCTCCAACGCGTATCTTCATGATCTGACCATCCTGTCTCGAATGTGTGCTGGAAACATTGTATCGGCAGTCGCTTCGAGCGCAACGGCGATTTTCGCCGGATTTTCACGCTGCGTTCAGCAAGCGGGCCGAGCGAAAAGCCTTGTGCCGCGGGGGCTTGGCGGGGGCGGAGCAACGGGGCCCGCTACCCCAGCCGCTCCCTGTCGTGCGGCTGGTCGAAGTCGATCAGCGGCCCTTTCGGCACGATGCCGAGGGGGTTGCGCAGCTCGCTGAGCGAGAAGTAGCCCTGCTTGTACAGATCGAAGAACACCGTGTCGCGGACGTTTTCCGTCTGGTACAGGTCGCGCGCATACGGCCACAGATGCTCGTAATCCGACAGACGGCGAAGGTTGCACTTGAACGCATAGTGATAAGCGACGTCGAAACGGACGAGCGTCGGGAACAGCCGCCAGTCCGCTTCCGTCTGCTCCGATCCGCACAGGTAGCGCCGGTCCGCCAGACGCCGGTCGAGAAAGTCGAGCGTCTCGAAGACCTGATCGAAGGCTTCCTCGTACGCCTCCTGCGTCAGCGCGAAGCCGGCACGGTAGACGCCGTTGTTCAGCCCTTCGTAGATGCGCTCGTTCAGCGCGTCGATCTCCGGGCGCAGAGGCTCCGGGTAGTAGTCGCCCGGCCGCGCGCCGGCATCGTCGAACGCGCTGTTCAGCATCCGGATGATGTCCGCCGATTCGTTCGACACGATGCGCGCGCTCTTTCGGTCGTAAAGCGTCGGTACCGTGACGCGGCCGGTGTAGCCGGGGTGGCCGTCAGCGTACACCTCCCACAGCGCGCTCTTGCCGAGACAGGTGTCGGCGTAGTCGGGCGTCGCGTTGTCGAACACCCAGCCCTGCTCGGTGCGGCGCGGTGCCGCGAATGAGACGGAGATCCGATCCTCCAGCCCCTTCAGCACGCGGAAGATCAGCGTCCGGTGCGCCCACGGGCAGCCGAAAGCAACGTAGAGGTGATAGCGGCCTGCCTCCGCCTTGAAGCCGCCGTCGCCGGTGGGACCCGGCGATCCGTCGGGCGTGATCCAGTGCCGGATGACGGAAGGGGAGCGCTCGAAGCGTCCTTCACGGTACCTCAGCGACGCAAGCTCTTCATCGGTCGTCCAGCGACCGTCGATCATCGTTCCCATAGTCTCGAAACCGCTGTCGGCGCTACTCGCGCGACATGAACAGGCTGAGCACGTACCAGAACATCAGGGCGATCGACGCGAACAGCTCGAGCGAGGCCGCGACGTAGCGGTCTTCCGGATAGTGGTGCAGCACGTTCGACGTGTCGTACAGGATCGCCGCGCCCGCGAACGCGATCATCGCAGTCGAGAACCAGGTGCCCATGTGGAAACCGAAGATCACGCTCGCCACGATCGCGATCAGCGCCAGGATGCCGCCCCACATCAGCAGTCCGCGCAGGAACGAGAAGTCCTTGCGCGTCAGGAACGCGACGGCCGTCAGCCCGGCCGTGCCGAGCAGCGTGACGCCGGCCGCGCTTTCGATGATCGCCGGCTGCAGGCTGACGGCCAGGTACAGCAGCGGCACGAAGATAACAGCTTCGGCGACGACGAAGCCGGCCAGCGCCGCATACTGCAGAGGCTTCGAATCGACGCGGTGCGCGACATGGCTCGCGATCCAGCCGACGATCATGAACGCGCCGAGAATCAGCAGCCAGTTGAAGCCGAGCAGCGCCTGCGCGATCTGCTGCCCGAGGCCGGAGTCGAAAAGCCAGCTTTCGATCGCGCCGAAGCCGAGGATGGCGCCGGCAAGGTGCATATAGGTGCGCTTGATGAACGTCGACCTCGCTTCGGTGTCGAGCGAGGAGACTGGCGTGCCGACGCGTAGGGCTTGAGCTTGCTGCATCGCGGGACTCCGGAACGTTGAACGGAATCCGATTCTAGCACTCGCGGCCGGTCGTCCGTCGCCGGCGCCGCGCTGCGCTAGAATGGTCCGACCCATTGCTCGCCGGGCGGCGCGGGAACGGTAGCGGACATAATGAGCTCTCAGCGCATGCGCACGCAGGTCGCGATCGTCGGCGCGGGCCCGTCCGGGCTTCTGCTGTCGCAGCTGCTGCACGTCCACGGCATAGACTCGATCGTGCTCGAGCGGCGCAGCCGCGCCTACGTTCTTGCTCGCGTCCGCGCGGGAGTCCTCGAGCAGGGCACGGCAGACATCGTTCGCAGGGCGGGCGCCGCGACACGCATGGATGCGGAAGGCATCGTGCACGGCGGTGTCGGAATCAGCTGCGGCGACCGCAGAATCCGGATCGACCTGGCGGGGCATACGGGTCGCACGGTGCTCGTGTACGGCCAGACCGAGCTGACGCGGGACCTGGTCGAGAAGCGCGAGGCGCTCGGCGGCAAGCTGATCTTCGAGGCCGACGTCGTCGCGATCGAGCACGTCGAGGCTGGCGAGCCCTCGCTGACGTTCCGGCACGGCGGCATCGAGCGCCGGGTCGTCTGCGACTTCGTCGCCGGCTGCGACGGTTTCCACGGCATCAGCCGCAACTGCATTCCGCCGCACGTGCTGCAGGTTCACGAGCGGATCTATCCTTTCGGCTGGCTCGGGTTGTTGTCCGACACGCCGCCTGTCTCGGAAGAGCTGATCTACGTGAACCACGAGCGCGGCTTCGCGCTCGCCAGCATGCGCTCGAGGGCGCGCAGCCGCTACTACGTGCAGTGCTCGCTCGACGAACGCGTCGAGGACTGGAGCGACGAGCGTTTCTGGGCGGAGCTGAAGACGCGGCTGCCGGCCGACGCCGCGGCGCGGCTCGAGACCGGGCCCTCCCTCGAGAAGAGCATCGCTCCGTTGCGCAGCGTGGTCACCGAGCCCATGCGCCACGGAAGGCTGTTCCTTGCCGGCGACGCCGCGCATATCGTGCCGCCCACCGGGGCCAAGGGGCTGAACCTCGCCGCAAGCGACGTGCACTATCTCGCCGAGGCGTTCGTCGGCTTCTACGGGCGCGGCGACGAGGCTGCGCTCGACGGCTACTCCGCCCGGTGCCTGTCACGGATATGGAAGGCAGAGCGGTTCTCGTGGTGGATGACGTCGCTGCTGCACAGGTTTCCCGACCAGACCTCTTTCGACCGCGGAGTCCAGCTTGCCGAGCTCGACTACCTCGCGCAGTCGAGGCACGCGCAGGCGGCTTTCGCGGAAAACTACGTCGGCCTGCCTATTTGACGCTGCCCGGCTCCTGGAATTCGCCGGCGAGCGACGG
This sequence comes from Gammaproteobacteria bacterium, assembly GCA_016927175.1. Lineage (GTDB taxonomy): Bacteria > Pseudomonadota > Gammaproteobacteria > Steroidobacterales > Rariloculaceae > ZC4RG20. The sequence goes on from JAFGNC010000373.1 coordinate 6,988, forward strand.
AGGCAGTATCCCGTCCTCGTAGAGCTGCGGCAGCCGCGGGTCCGCGTTCTCCCAGACGAGCAGCATAGAGCGCCTGCGGGAGAAACCCTGGTGGCGGATGTCCGCGGGCATCGCCGCGACGTCACCGGCACGCATGACGACGCTTGCCCGGGGACGGCCGGTGGCGCGGTCCTCGATGCGCCATTCGATCTGATCGCTCAGCTGAAGAAACCATTCGATCCGATCGTTCGCATGCTTGACCGGCAAAATGTATTCCTCTGTCGTCGGGCAGAACAGACTGTGCTTGCAGACCGACGTTACGGAAGGGTTCCACGTGACATCGGAGCGGGACAGGTAGGCGAACAGGTTGAAGGCGTGGACCTCGTGCTCGAAACCCGGCTCGGCCTCGATGACCGGCTCATCCTGCGGCACGTCCAGGAAAGCGCGGTTGATCGGGTAGCGGTTCCTGTCCGTGCGCAGCGGCACGTCTCCAGGGAGCCCCGGCATTCGCCGGCACGACTCGCGCGCGCGGTTCAGGGCCGCCCTGTTGTGACCCTGCTTCTTGCCCTGCCACGTCAGCCCCGTCTCGGCCGGCGCGGCGAAGGGGTCGTAGCCGACGTTGGTCCAGTCGTCGAGCATCGACCTGAAAGCCTGCATGACGAACGAGCTGTCGAAGCACGCGCTGTGGTCGAGACCCTGCTCCTTGTATACGGGGTGATAGCGGCCGGCGTACAGCTCGACCCGGTCGTAGCGATTCCGCGTGCCGAACACGTCGTCGAAGTTGACCCAGCCGTAGAAGAAATTCCACGCGACGTCGCGCATCAGGGCCCGCAGGAAGACGTCCGCCGACATCGTGTGGGACAGCTTCTTGCCCTGCGCGCGCCACTCGATGTGCACGAAGTACTCGTCGCGGGAAAAAACGAAATCGCCGAGCCGGAACCTCTGGTAGCCGGATTCGTTCCGCGTCGACGGAAAGTCCTGTTCCATGGCCCTCACGTCAGACAGATCTCCGACCATTTTTCGACGGAATGCGGGCCGTGGATCGTCTGCAGGACGAGCACGCCTACGCCGTCCGTCGAGCGGAAGCGATACGCGGCGCCTTTCGGCAACAGCGCCTGGTGGCCCCGCCTGAGCTTCATCAGCCCCATGCGTCGGCCCTGCGGCGGGGCTTCGAGGCGAATCGAGCCTTCGATGTGGGCCGGCGCGATCCGCTCGGGATCGTCCAGCTTGACGAGGTCGATCTCCACGGAGCCGTCCATGACGATCACGGACTCGTCATGGGATGCGGTGAACCAGTCGGAGGTCCCTTCCGCCCGCAGCGTTTCGATCACGTAGCGCAGGTTCTTGCCTACCACGACCTTCTCGTACGGCTTCGCCAGCGATGCCACTTCGAAGACGTTCGAGAACGCGTAGTGCCTGCGGTCGTCGTCGATGACCTCGATCCCGCCCTTGACGTAGCTGTCCAGGCTGCCGAAAACCGTTTTCGTGTCCGTGAAGCTCATCGGCCCGAAGCGTTCCGCTTGTCCCCGTCAGTATACTTGCCGCGCTCCGGTAATGCCGCAGAGGCATAGCCGCTCCGCAAAAAGCATTGGCCGGTGTTGCGGCCGGTGTGGCAAAAGATGACTGCAACGGCCTGCAAGAAGCCGGAGGGGGAGTGGCAGTCGCAGAGACCGCAGCATGGTTTCCGACGTCCGGGCACGGGAGCGGTGAGTTCGTTGCCGCTCTTTTTCGTCGCCACCGGAAGGCGCTGCTGTGGTATCTGAAGGAGCTCGTCGGATCCCCCGACGAGGCGGAGGACATCCTGCAGGAGGCATTCCTCCGTTTGCTGAGAACCGCGAAACTCGACGAGGACCTGGTGCGCGCTCGCAATTACCTGTTCAAGACCGCGACGAACATCGCGCGCGACGGCTACCGGCGCAGGCAGTCGCGCCGCGACCACCTGCACGTCGCCGTGGAATCGGTAGAGGTCGCGGCCGGCGGTCACGATTTCGGCAGGATGCTCGACGCGCAGCGGGGCGCCTGCGTTCTGCACGCAGCGCTGAAGGATCTTCTGCCGAGGACGCGCACGGCCTTTCTGCTACATTGGCGTGAGGAAATGACGTACGGCGAGATCGCCGCGGAGCTCGGCGTCAGCAGGAAAACCATCGAGCGCGATGTCGCGCTGACGCTCGAGGTGTGCCGGTCGCGCATGCAGGAGGGGCGCCATGCTTGAGTTTCTCGGCCGCTTCGCGGCGGCCGCGGCGATCGCCGCGTGGGCGTTCGCGCCGACCGCGGAGGCACAGCTGAATCTGGTCGGATACTGGAATCCGATTTTTCACGAGGACATCGACGAGCGGATCCCGGGGCCGTCGGTCGGCGATTTTGCAGGGCTGCCGATCAACGACGCCGCGCGGCTGCGCGCGCAGAGCTGGGACGCATCCCTGCTGTCGATGCCGGAGCATCAGTGCAAGCCGCACCCGTCGACGTATGGTTTCCGCGGTGTCGGGGTGCTTCGTATCTGGGAGGACCGGGACGAGGACACGCAGCAGCTGATCAGGATCAACACGCACATCGCGTGGCAGGAGCAGCACCGCGAGATCTGGATGGACGGCCGCGAGCATCCGCCTGCGCATGCGCCGCACACATGGCAGGGGTTCTCGACGGGTCATTACGAGGGCGACACGCTGGTCGTGCGCACGACGCACCTGAAAGCCGGCTGGGTCCGCCGCAACGGCCTGCCGCTCAGCGATCGCGCGACGATGACCGACCGCTTCCACCGTTACGGCGACGTGCTGACCCACGTCATGATCGTCGAGGACCCGGTCTATCTGACCGAGCCGCTGGTCAAGACGAACGGCTTTCTGCTGTCGCCGAACGGCACTATGACGCCTTACCCGTGCGAGCCCGTCATGGAGGTGCTGCGCGAGCCGGGCGACGTCCCGCACTACCTGCCGGGGCAGAATCCTTTCATCCGCGAGTTCGCCGAGGAGCACGGCCTGCCGTTCGAAGCGACGCAGGGCGGTGCGGAGACGGCGCTGCCGGAATACATGGAGCAGCTTCGTGACTGATCGCACTCGACTCGGAGCGCTGGTCGCGGCAGCGGCCCTCGGTGCGTTGCTGACCGGCGCGGCGCCTGCCCTCGCGCAGCGTTTCGGGCCGCAGCCGCCTCCGCCCGGACCGCCGAGAGAGTCGGCGCCGATCGACCTGACCGGTCAGTGGGTCGCCGTCGTCAACGAGGATTGGCGCTGGCGCATGGTGACGCCGCCGAAAGGCGATTACGCGAGCGTGCCGCTGAACCCGGAAGGGCGCAGGGTCGCCGACACGTGGGAGCCGTCACGGGACGGCGCCTGCGAGGCTTACGGCGCGGCGGCTCTGCTGCGCATGCCGACGCGCGTGCGCATCGAGTGGCAGGACGAGGACACGCTGCGGCTTCAGACGGACGCCGGTGCGCAGACGCGTCTTCTCGAATTCACGCCGCCCGAGGACGAGCGGCCGCGCTCGCTGCAGGGCACTTCCGTGGCGGAGTGGATCAGGCCGGCGCCGCCGCCCGGCGGCCCGGGGCTCGCCGGGGCCGGCGGCGGCGCCTCGAGCGGCGGTGGCCATCTCGCTGTCACGACGACGGACCTGCTGCCGGGCTGGCTGCGCCGCAACGGCGTGCCTTACAGCCAGGACGCGGTCGTGACGGAGTACTTCGATCGGTTCGCGGCTCCGAACGGCGACGAGTGGCTGATGGTCACGACGATCGTCGACGATCCGGCCTACCTGAACACGCGTTACGTCACGAGCTCTCACTTCAAGCGGGAAGACGATGATTCGAAGTGGAATCCGGTGCCCTGTCGTGCGCGGTGAGTGCAGCACGGCTCCGGCTGCCGTCGTTATCGCCTTGCTGGCCGCCGCGGCTTCGCCTGCGGCGCCCGCACAGAGCGGATTCGGCGACGTCGAGATCGAAACCTGGCACGTGCGGGACGGGATCTACATGCTGGTCGGCGCCGGCGGCAACGTGACCGTGCAGGTCGGGGAGGACGGCGTGCTGATCGTCGACACGCAGTTCGCCGAAGTGGGGGACAAGCTGCTCGGGGCGATCAGGGAGCTGTCGGACGGGCCGATCCGCTACATCGTCAATACGCACGCTCATCCCGATCACGTCAGCGGCAACGGCGTGCTCGCGCCGGCAGGCAGCACGATTGCCGGAGGGAACGTGGCGGGCGCGATTGCCGACGCCGGCGTCGGGGCGACCGTCATCGCGCACGAGAACGTGCTGATCGACATGAGCGGCCAGGACCCCGAGATCCCGTTCGAGGCGTGGCCGACCGATACGTACATCGGCGGGCAGAAGGACCTGTTCTTCAACGGCGAGGCGGTCCAGATCATGCACCAGCCCGCGGCGCATACCGATGGCGACAGCATCGTTTTCTTCCGGCGCACCGACGTGATCAGCGCCGGCGACGTGTTTTCCACCACGCTTTACCCGGTGATCCTGCCGGACGGCGGCGGCAGCATCGACGGCGTCGTCGCCGCGCTGAACCGCCTGATCGAGCTGACCGTTCCCGAGGAGAAGCAGGAGGGGGGCACGATGGTGATTCCCGGGCATGGGCGGCTATCCGACGAAGCGGACGTCGTGGAGTATCGTGATATGGTCACGATCATCCGCGACCGGATTGCACACATGGTCGAGTCGGGCATGAGCCTCGAGCAGGTCAAGGCCGCCCGCCCCACTCGCGACTACGACGCGCGCTACGGCGCCGACAGCGGTTTCTGGACCACCGAGCAGTTCGTCGAAGCGGCATACCGAAACTTGGCCGGTAACTCGGCAGAGAAGGGCGGCTTCTGAACAAGCCCTGCGCCGGCGAACATCAGGGAAAGGTCATGGCTACCAGAATAGAGAATCGGATCAGGAGCGGGCAGTTCGTCATCACGGCCGAGATCGTGCCGCCGCTGTCGGCGGCGGGTACGCGTCTGCTCGAGGAGGCCGCGCAACTCGGCGACGGCGTCGACGCGATCAACGTCACCGATGCGGCGGCCGGCAGAACGGCGATGAGCAGTTTCGCCGCCGCGGCGATCTTGGCCGCCAAGGGGTACGAGCCCGTGCTGCAGGTCACGTGCCGCGACCGTAATCGCATCGCGCTCGCCGGCGATCTGCTCGGAGCCGCGGCGCAGGGCATCGGCAACCTGCTGATCCTGCACGGCGACGATCCGTCCGGCGGCGACCAGCCCGAAGCGAAGGGCGTGTTCGACCTCGACTCGCGCCAGGTCATGCTGCTCGCGAGAACGATGCGCGACGAAGGCAAGCTGCCGTCCGGCCGGGAGATCGAGGAACCGCCGCACTTCTTCATCGGGGGTGCCGACGTCCCTCGCGATCCGGGACCCGACTTCAGCGCGAAGGGGCTGATCGGCAAGGCGGACGCCGGCGCGAACTTCGTGCAGACGCAGTTCTGCTTCGATCTCGGCGTCGCGCGGCGCTACATCGAACGTCTGCGTGACGAGGGGCTGATCGAGCGGCTCGGCGTCATCATCGGTGTCGGTCCGATCCGCTCCGCGAAGTCCGCGAGGTGGATGAACGAGAACCTGTTCGGCGTGCACGTCCCCGACGATGTGATCCGGCGCCTCGAAGACGCCGACAAGCCCGCCGCCGAGGGGCGGAAGATCTGCGCCGAGCTGATCGAGGGCCTGCGCGACATCCCCGGCGTGGCCGGCGCTCACATCATGGCGCCGGGCGGGGGGACCGCGGCGATCGCGGAGACGCTGGCGCTGCTGCCAGTGCGCGACGCGCGCTGACGAAAATTTGCGCGCTCCCGAGTGGCGCGGAAGGTTGGTTGGAGGAGAAACGAATGGTAGCTAAACGCGGATCGTCCGTCAGTCCGGACGATATCGGCGCAGTCAGATACGATCGGCCGCAGAACGGCGCGGAGTATCTGGAATCATTGAGGGACGGCCGCGAGGTCTACATCTACGGCGACCGGGTGGAGGACGTCACGACTCACCCGGCATTCCGCAATACGGCGCGCATGACGGCCCGCCTGTTCGACGCGCTGCACGATCCGGAGCGCAGCGAAAAGATCCTGCTGCCGACCGACACGGACGGCAGCGGCAGGACACACGCGTTCTTCAAGGCGCCGAAAACGGTCGAGGAGTCGGTTGCCGGCCGCGACGCGATCGCGGAGTGGCAGCGCATCACCTACGGGTGGATGGGGCGTGCCCCGGACTACAAGGCTTCGTTCCTCGGCACGCTCGGGGGCAACGCGGAGTTCTACGAGCCCTATCATGAGAACGCGAAGCGCTGGTACACGTATTCGCAGGAGCGCGTGCCCTTCGTGAACCACGCGATCATCCATCCGCCGGTCGACCGGGACAAGCCGCCCGACCAGGTGGCGGACGTGTGCGTGCACGTGGAGAAAGAGACGGACAGCGGCATCGTCGTGTCCGGGGCGAAAGTCGTCGCGACGGGATCGGTGCTGACGAACTACACGTTCATCGCGCATCACGGCCTGATACCGCTCGGCGACAAGAAGTTCGCGCTCGTCTTCATGGTGCCGACGAACGCGCCGGGCGTGAAGTTTATCTGCCGTACGTCGTACGAGATGACGGCGACGGCCATGGCGAGCCCGTTCGACCAGCCGCTGTCGTCGCGCCTCGACGAGAACGACGCCGTGTTCATCATGGACAATGTGTTCATCCCGTGGGAGAACGTGTTCGTCTACGGTGACGTGGAGAAGGCCAACAACTTCTTCCCGCGCACGGGCTTCCTGCCGCGCTTCGTCGTGCACGGATGCACGCGTCTCGCCGTCAAGCTCGACTTCATCGCCGGACTGCTGCTGAAGGCCGTCGAGGCGGCCGGCACGAAGGACTTCCGCGGCGTGCAGGCGAACGTCGGGGAGGTGCTCGCGTGGCGCAACATGTTCTGGTCGCTGACGGAAGCCATGGTGCGCAACCCGCAGCCGTGGAAGGGCGACTATCTGCTGCCGAACATGGATCCGGGCAACGCATACCAGATACTCGCGACGATCGCTTATTCGAAGATCAAGTACATCATCGAGCAGACGGTCGCGTCGGGCCTGATCTACCTGAACTCGCATACGCGCGATTTCGCGAACCCCGAGATCCGGCCGTACATCGACAAGTACATGCGGGGCTCCAACGGCTACACGGCCGAGCAGCGCGCGAAGCTGATGAAGCTGCTGTGGGACTGCATCGGCACGGAGTTCGGCGCACGCCACGAGCTTTACGAGATCAACTACGGCGGCAGCACGGAGGAGATCCGGCGTTACGCGCTGTTCAGCGCGATGGGTAACGGCAATGCCGAGCGGCTGCGAGGATTTGCCGAGCAGTGCATGGAGGAGTACGACCTGAACGGCTGGACGGTGCCCGATCTGATCAATCCCGACGACCTGTCGGTGCACAACAGGAAATAGTGAGCAAAGACTTGCGCAGCGGGGGGTGAGCTGCGGCGGAGAGGGCAGGCGGAGGCACGAGTGATCGGGCCGAAGCCGCCCTCTCGCGCCTTCCGGGAGACCTGGCCCCGGGGCGGTAGAGCGGCATCAAACTAACCCATTATTGGGTTTGCAATTGCCCGCCTGACCCTATCCGCCAGGGAAAGTCGATGGCCCGAACAACGCGCTACGGCGTCGTGATGGGCTGCGTTCTGCGCATTTTCGCCTCTACTCGCAGCAGCTCGAAACCATCCGCAGCGCGCTGACGCTGGATCGGCTCCGGCCTCGTTGGGTAGTGAAACGCCGGGGCGTTGTCGCGCAGCGATCGGTCGAGCTCACTCCGGCAGCGCGAACACGTACAGGTTGTTCGCCGTTCCGGGCCGAAGCTCGGGGGTCAGCCGCGTCACGCCGAAGCTGTTCGGCGTGGCGCCGGTGCTGATCGCGACGTACTGCCGGCCGTCCGCCTCGAACGTGACGGGGAAGCCGGTCACGGACGAGCCGAGATTCACTTCCCACAGCACTTCGCCCGTGCTCGCGTCGTAGGCGCGGAACCGGCCCGCGACGTCGCCGCCGAAGACGAGCCCGCCTGCCGTCGACATCAGCGACGTCGTGCCGGAGCGATTCTCGATCTTCCAGGCCGTCGCGCCGGTCGAGACGTCGATGGCCTCGATCGTGCCGACGTTGCGCTCGCCAGGCGCGATCTGATCGCGCCCGCGGACGGCATACAGATCGTCCGGGCTCGGCGTTTCGGACGTCGACGTCATCTCGGAGCACGTGTTCTGGAGCGGGTAGTACATCAGGCCCGTGTCCGGGCTGTACGTGCCCGTGGGATAGTTCTTTCCGCCCGTCAGGGCAGGACACACGAGCCGCTCCTGACCCGCGGCCGTGAACAGAGTGTCCGGATTCACGGTCGCGGCCCCCGACTCGACATTGATGTCTTCGATCACGTTCTGGTGAATGGTCGGCCGCGCCCACAGGAACTGGCCGGTCTCGCGATCGAGCGTGTACACGACGCCGGTTTTGCCGGGGATGCCGGTCAGCACTTTGCGCGTCTCGCCGGAGCGCACGCGCGGATTGATCCACGTGACGTCGTCGGGATCCGGTGCGACCACCGTGTCGACGATCAGCCGCTCGAACGGATGGTCGAGATCCCAGTGATCCACGACGTGCTGGAAGTACCACTCGATCTCGCCGGTGTCCGCGTTCAGCGCGAGCGTCGAGTTGTGGTACAGGTACTGCTCGTCGTTGCCCGCCAGCATGAACTTCGGTGCCGGCGACGTCACGGACGTGCCGACGTAGACGAGGTTCAGCTCCGGGTCGAAGCTCGGCACCATCCACGCGCCGACGTGTTTTCGCTCCTCGTACGGGATGTCGCCCCACGTCTCGTCGCCGGGCTCGCCCGGCGCCGGAATCGTGCGCGTTCTCCACAGTTCCTCGCCGGTGTCGGCGTCGAAGGCGGTGATGACGCACGCTTCGGGTCCGCCTTCGGGCTCGCAACCGCGACTGGAGATCACCTTGCCGTTCGCGACGATCGGGCCGGACGTGTGCTGCGCGCCGCGGCGGTAGTCGAGTATCTGCGTCTCCCACGCGACCTCGCCCGTGCGCGCGTCGAGCGCGTAGGCATAGTTGTCCGTGCCGTTGTCGAACAGCAGCGTGCCGTGGATCGCGAGGTTGCGGTTGATCGACGGGACCGGGAAATACTCGGCGGCGTCGTCGGGCTGCGGACGGCGGTATTCCCAGATCAGGTCGCCCGTCGTCGCGTCGATCGCCTGCGTCACGTCGCTCGGGCCTGGAAAGTACATGATGCCGTCGTAGACGAGGGGCGTGCCTTCCTGGACTCCGATGCTGAGCGGCCGCGTCCACACGAGCGCGAGGTTGCCGACGTTGCCGCGGTCGATCTGCGTCAGCGGACTATGCCCCCAGTGATTCAGCGTGCGCCGCCACATCAGCCAGTCGGCCGGGTCGGGATTCTGCAGCATCTCGTCGGTGACCGGCTCGAAATCCGCGATGGCCGGCGCCTCGGACGTCTGAGCCAGCGCGAGACTCCCCGCCAGCGCGGCGGAGACGGACGTGAACAGCAACGACAGGCGGGTCATCGGGCATCCTCCGCGGGGTGATTCGCCGCATCTTACCAGTATCGCGTCGCCCGGCTGTTCAGCAACGGAATCGAAAGGGGTTGCTGCTATGATTCCTGATGCCACGGACGCTCCGACAGCAGCGTACCGGCCTATTTCGGGGGAGCACATGACGGACATTCGCACATCCTCTGGCAGGAGCGCCTTGCAGCGGCGGGCTCGGCTGCTCGCGCTCGCGGCGGCGGCCGCCGCCGTGCCGGCCGCGGCCGACATCAGCCTGCCCGACGGCAAGGAAGGCATGCAGGCCCTCGGCCGCGCGCATCCGACTGCAGAGGCTCTTTACGAGCATTTCAGGGAACAGGCCGACGGCGGCGATCGCGTCGCGCCGGACGACATGCCGGACTGGTCGGGCGTCTACTCGCGCGGCGGGATCATCTTCAACTTCGACCCCGATCAGGGCACGGACCGCCTGCCGACCGCGAAGCTGACGGAGGAGTACGAGCAGCGCCTCTCCGAGAAGCTCGATCGGCTGGAACGCGGTATCGAGTACGACCGGTTGAGCGAGTGCGCGCCGCCGGGTCATCCGCGCTGGCTGACGGAGCCCTTCCTGCGCGAGTTCGTGCCGACACCGGATCAGACATGGCTGATCAACGAGATGGTCAACGACATCCGGCGCGTGTATACGGACGGTCGCGGCCACGTGCCGGAGGCCGACCGCTACCCGCTGTACAACGGAGATTCGATCGGCTTCTGGGACGAAGGCAGGCTCGTCGTGCACACGAACCAGCTGATGGCGGGGCAGTACCAGCGCACGCAGCCGGATTATTCGGAACAGGTCGAGACGGTCGAGATCTGGGAGAAGGTCGACGAGCGCAACCTCGTCGCGCACGTCTGGGTGTACGATCCGCCGGCGCTCGAGGAGCCCTGGTACGCGAAGCAGACCTACACGAAGCTCAGCGACCCCGATCGTCGCCTGCGCATTCGGTACTGGCACTGCGACGAGAATCCCAACAACGAGGTGGAGCGGACCGACGAAGGGTCTTCGCAGTTTCGGGACTTCACCTTCACGGACGAAGACGACTCCCCCTAGGGAAGCTCCGCGGGGGCTGTGCAGAGCTTCCCTGGCGCACCGAAGGGCTACTCGAACAGCTCCGAGTAGTCCTTCATGTTCTCGGCGCAGACGTATTCGCCGATTTCCCACTCCGGATGCAGCACGAGGTCGCCCCGGTATTCGACCGGCTCGGCGAACACGTTCGGGTCGGTGACGACGGCCTGGTATTCGATGACGTCGCGCGACGTGCGGCGGTAGCGCTCCGTGACGCGCATGGCCTCGGTGTGCCGATGCCCGCTGACGATCGTCTTGTCGTTGAAGCTCGACACCTCGACGACCAGCGTGTCCCCGTCCCAGCGTCCGACCGAATAACCCATCCACAACGGGTCGAGATCGTCCGGCGCGCTCCTGCCGATCGGAATGATCCTGAACAGGTTATAGGCCTCGTACAGAATCACGACCACGTCGGGCCGCGCGACGATCTGCAGCGGATAGGGCATCATCGTCGCGGCCGGCACGCCCGGCGGCAGACACAGCGCGCCCTGGCCGAGATCGTCGTCCCGTTGCGGCACGCGGAAACGCTCGGCGCCAGGGCGCAGCGACACCGGATCGGCGAGCCGTACGCCGCGGCCGCCGAGGTAGACGCCGGACAGGTCGGGTTTACCGTCGGCGAGGCGCGGTATGTCGCGTTGCCGCGCGTCCGGCTCGGCGGACGATACCGCCGCGGGCACCGCGCCTTCGACCGTGACCGTCACGGATTCGCGTTCCTCGCCGTCGGAGCCGGTCACGGTCAGCGTATAGGTCGTCGTGCGAGCGGGCGTGACGGTGGCCGAGCCGCGCGTCGCGACGGCGCCGACGTCGGGTGCGATGGTCAGCGAAAAGGCGTTCAGACCTTCCCACGTAAGGGTCGTGCTGTCGCCGGCCCGGAGCCGGGCCGGCTCTGCGCGAAACGACACGATCTCGGCCGGCGGCCCCTGCGGCGCCTCGCCGGGGAAGCCGGTCGGCGGCGGCGCCTGCGCGCCGGCGCAGGCGCACCAGGCGACAGCGGCGGTCAGAATCGACGCGACGGCCGCCGCGTGCCGGCGATGGCGCGCGCCGCCGGCGCGGCGCGCGTTCGGGCTCGCGGCGCACGCGTCAAGACGCTCGGCGTTCGCGGACAGATGTCGGGCGCGCACGCTCGAGCCCTCGACACGCACGATCAGACCCTCGACCAGACGCGCAGCTGCGTGCCGTCGTCGAGCTCGACGATCGCACCGCGCATCGCGGGGGCGCCCGACTTCGCCGGCGCACCCGTGCACTTGATCGTGTCGCCCGCTTCGACCGTGCTCTGACGCCAGCCGTAGCGGCGCAGCAGCACTGGCGGGTCGAGCTCCATGGACCACTCGACGAGGGTGCCGTCGTCCTGCTGGGCCTCGAAGAACACGAAAACGTGCGGGCTCGTCCACTCGACTCGCGACACGACGCCTTCGACGTCGATCAGGTTGTCGGTGTCGTACATCGCGATCGAATGGTGCGCGGCGGCCGGCGCCGCGGAGGCGAGCGCGCAGAGCAGGACCGGGATGAGCCTGCCGGCGCGCTGCGTCCGGCTCGTCTTCTTCGTGTCGTTCATCGATCAGGCCTTCTGCGGAGGTTCACGGGTTCGTCAATCCGCGCGGCCGTCCGGCACCTCCTCGCCGAGCTCGACCGTCGGGGGATGATAACCTCTCGCGGCCAGCCACTCCCGAAGCGCCGGGCCCGTGCCCCGGGGCCAGGGCTTCAGCTTCGCGATCGGCACTTCCTTGTAGTCGGTCAGCTCCTCCTCGCACAGCCGGATCGGGCCGGGTCCGCCGCGGACGTGGTAAGCGAAAATGATCTGATTCAGCCGCTCGAAGGGGTAGGCGCCGAGGTATTCGCCGAGCTCGGCCGGGATGCCGATCTCCTCCTCGACCTCGCGCAGCACGGCGGCTTCCGGCGTCTCGTCCGGCTCGAGGAAACCGGTCACGAGGGCGTACCAGCTGTCGGGCCAGCCGCGGCTGCGGACGAGCACCACGCGCTCGTCCCGCTCGACGATCGCGGCAACCACCGGTATTGGATTGTCCCAGTGTACGAAGCCGCACCCCGTGCGCGGGCAGGCGAGCCGCATCCTGCCGCCGCGCATTTCCTCGCCGAGCTCCTCGCGGCAGAGCGGGCAGTACCGGTACCGGGAGCGGCTCATCCCCTCGGCCGTTCGAGCAGGTGCGAAAAGTAAAGGGTTTCGCCGGACTCGAAACGGCTGAAGGCGCGGTAGCCGACGACCCCGCTCCAGTCCCTGTATTGCTCGCGCATCTCGGCCGGCATCGCGTCCACGATGGCTTCCCGCCGCGGGCTGTCGCGGCGCAGGGCCTCGAGCACGTTCGCGGTGATGTTGCGCCGCTCGAGCAGCGCGAAGCCGGCGCCCGCGAGATCGGCTGTGCAGTCGTCGTCCTTCCAGCAGCCGTCGACATAGCAGAACCGGCCGCCCGGACGCAGCACGCGGAAAACCTCGTCGAAGAATGCTTTTCTGTCGTCGTACAGGTGCGACGCCTCGATGTTGACCGCCACGTCGAATGACGCGTCGGCGAACTCGAGCGACTCGGCGTTGCCGACACCGAACTCGAGATTGCCTGCATGATGGAGCGCCGTTGCGATGCGGATGTTCTCGGCGCTGACGTCGACGCCGACGTAGCGCCGCGGCCCGAAAGTCTTGGCCAGAAAAGCCGCGCCGCCCCCGCGGCCGCAGCTGATTTCGAGCACGTCGCGGCCGTTCAGAACGGTATCGCGCACGGCGTGCTCGTACAGACGCAGGCAATAGACCTCGGGCGCACCGTCGGCGACGACGGAATCGTCCGACGGCGCGCAATAGCCGTAGTTCATCAGCGAGAAATCGGGCGCGGAAGCGGCGGCCTGGTCGTAGTGCGCGCGCGCCGCGTCGGCTCGAGTCGCCGGCGAATCGCTCATGGCAATCGTACCTCCGACTGCAAAAAGGTGTTCAGCTGCGCCGCACGTACATCTGCATTCCGTAGCGCGGGTGCATCGTCGTGCCGGCTGCCTGCGCGACCTTGTGCCCCGGCACGAGCTCGAGCACGTAGCGTTGCGCGAGCTGCGCGACCGCGAGCTTCAGCTCCGTCATCGCCATGGACCCGCCGATGCAGTTGCGGTGACCGGCCGCGAACGGAATGAACGCGAACCGCGGTCTTGCGGCCGAGTTCTGCGGCTCGAAGCGCTCCGGATCGAAACGGTGCGGATCTGGCCACAGCTGCGGCAGGCGATGCACCGCGTACAGGGACACGTAGATCGTCGAGCCCGCCGGTATAGCGTAGCCGCCGATCGTGTCGTCTTCCAGCGCGACGCGGGAGATCGAATGAATCGGAGAGTACAGGCGCAGCGATTCGTTGACGACCTGCTCCGTGTAGAGGAGAGCGTCGACGTCCTCCGCAGCGGGCACTCGCGAGCCCACGACCGTTTCGACCTCCTGTTTCAGCTTCGCCCTGACTTCGGGGTGCTCGTGCAGCAGGTAGTGGATCCACGTCAGCGAGGCCGAGGACGTCTCGTGGCCCGCGAAGAACAGCGTCAGAAGCTGCGCGCGCAGCGACTCGGGCGGGAACTCGTCGCCCTGCTCGCGGCTCGCCTGCACGAGTTGGCCGAGCACGCCGCAATCCTCGAAATTCCCCGGCCGCTCCGACTCGATGTACTCGTAAACGCAGGCGTCGATGTCCCGCACGGCACGCTCGAGCTGCGGCGTCCAGCCGTCGGATCTCCGCACCAGCGCGTGGATCGCGCTTTTCGGCGGCAGGGGCCACAGGTTCTTGATCTCGACGGCGGCGCGGCAGAAACGGTCCGCGATGCGCTCGAAACCCGGGCCCATCAGATAGCGCCCCGCTATGCGCTGCGAAAGGTCCAGGAACTCCGATTCCGTATCGACGGCGATGCCTTGGTCGGCGACTCGTTCCCAGCGGTCGAGGAAGCTCGAGATATCCTGCGCCATCCAGGATACCTGGCGAGCCACGTAGTCGGCCTTGAACGTCGGCTGGGTGATCAGCCGCTGCCGCTTCCACGCGTCGCCCTCTGTCAGCAGCAGCCCTTCGCCGAGCACTTCGACCGCGACGCGGTAGCGCGTGTTTTTGCGGTACCTGCGCCTTTTCGTGACGAGCAGCTCGTACAGCAGGTCCGGATCGGAGATCAGGTAGACGTGGCGCCCCTTCAGCGGCACTCGGGCGATGCCGCCGTAGCGCACGGCGATGCCGTGCCAGAACTTCATCGGATTGCGCAGAAGTCCGTCCAGGCAGCCGAAGTACGGCAAGCCCTTCGGGCCGGGCGGTGTGACGTCTGAAACGCCATCCAGATGCTCCGCCCGCGTAGCGGGATGATTGCGTGCCACGGCTGCCCCCCCTCCAGCTGCGTGAATGGACCGCCTTCGCCGGCCATGCCGGCGCCGGAACGCGGCGCCGGCGGACTGCGGCGAAGGTTGCCGCACGGGTCCCCGGCCGGCGGCCATTTGCTTTCGACAGTATCTGTCAGCAAGCTAGTAAAAGACAACGAACGCACCGGAGACTATAGTCAGTGAAGCTCGAGACGCAGTGTCTGCACGCCGGCACGCAGCCGGACCCGACGACGAATTCCCGCGCGATTCCGATCCATCGCACGAGCTCGTACGTTTTCGACAGCACGGAGCACGCCGCGAATCTGTTTGGGCTCAAAGAGCTCGGCAACATCTACACGCGGATCATGAACCCTACGCAGGATGCGCTCGAGCAGCGTATGGCCGCGATGGAAGGGGGCGCGGCCGGTCTCGCCCTCGCATCCGGCACGGCCGCCGTGTTCAACAGCATCAACAACATCTGCCGCGCCGGCGACGAGATCGTCTCGGCCAATAACCTCTACGGCGGCACTTTCACGATGTTCAACGACCTGCTGCCGCAGTTCGGCTACAAGGTCAGCTTCGTCGATCCGAACGAGCCGGAGAATTTCGCCGCGGCGATCACGCCGAGGACGAAGCTCCTGTTCGTCGAGACGCTGTCGAACCCCGCCTGTGACGTAGCCGATATCGAGGCGATCGCGGAGATCGCGCACTCGCACGGTCTGCCGCTCGTCGTCGACGCCACCTTCACGACGCCCGTGCTGCAGCGTTCTATCGACTTCGGGGCGGACATCGTCGTCAACTCGCTGACGAAGTGGCTCGGCGGTCACGGCACGGGCATCGGCGGCATCGTCGTCGATTCCGGCCGCTTCGACTGGAAGAGCGACAAGTTTCCGCTGATGACGGAGCCCGATTCGAGCTACCACGGCGTGCGCTGGGCCTACGATCTGCCGGAGCCGCTCGCGCCGGTGGCCTATCTGATCAGGATGCGGGTCATCCCGCTGCGCAACCTCGGCGCCTGCATCAGCCCGGACAACGCGTGGATGTTCATGCAGGGCATCGAGACGCTGCCGCTGCGGATGGAGAGGCACTGCGACAACGCGCTGAGAGTCGCCGAGTACCTGAAGGATCATCCGCAGGTGGAATGGATCCGCTACCCGGGCCTGCCGGGAGATCCGGCCAACCGGCTGAACGAGAAGTATCTGAACGGGATGGGCGGCGCGATGGTCGTGTTCGGCATCAAGGGCGGAACCGAAGCCGGCAGGAAGTTCATCGAGGGGCTCGAGATGTTCAGTCACCTCGCGAACGTCGGCGACGCCAAGAGCCTCGCGATCCACCCGGCCACGACGACGCACTCGCAGCTGTCGCCGGAGCAGCAGCGCGCCGGAGGGATCGCGCCAGAGCTCGTACGCCTTTCGGTCGGAATCGAGCACATCGACGACATCGTGGCCGACATCGACAAGGGGCTCGCGGCGGCAAAGTAGCGCCGGCCCCGTTGACCGGAGCCGATCCGGGCGTGACGAAAGCAATCGAAACCTTTGCGAGCTTCCTGCTCGAGAGCGGCCGGGAGCTGACGGGCATTCCGGTCGCATATCGCGCGTGGGGGCGGCTGAACGCCGCTGCGGACAATGCGGTCGTCGTCTGCCATGCGCTGACCGGCAACGTCGACGTGGACGACTGGTGGGCGGGGCTGCTCGGCCCGGGGCGCGCGCTGGATACGGACAGGTACTTCGTCGTCTGCGCCAACGTGCTCGGCTCGCCTTACGGCACGGCCTCGCCGCTGAGCGAGGATCCCGCGACGGGGCGTGCGTACGGCGCGGACTTTCCGGTCGCGACCGTGCGCGATTCCGTGGCGCTGCACAGGCGGCTGCTGGAGCGGCTCGGCGTGCGGCAGGTCGCATTCACGATAGGCGGGTCGATGGGCGGCATGCAGGCGCTCGAGTGGGCATTCGAGGGCGACTTCGTCCGGGCGATCGTGCCGATCGGCGTCGGCGGGCGCCACTCGGCATGGTGCATCGCATGGAGCGAGGCGCAGCGGCATGCGATCTATTCGGATCCGGCCTGGCGAGGCGGGCGCTACGTGCCGGGGCAGGGGCCGGACGCCGGTCTCGCGACGGCGCGTATGATGGCGATGGTTTCGTACCGGTCGTATGCGTCGTTCGAGGCGCGCTTCGGCCGGTCGGCGGCGGAGGGCGAAGACGGCCCGGCAGGCTTTGCGATCGAGTCCTACCTGCGGCACCAAGGCGAGAAGCTCGTCGAGCGTTTCGATGCGAACTGCTACGTTCGGCTGACGCAGAAAATGGACACCCACGACGTGTCGCGGGGCCGGGGCGGCTACCATGACGTGCTCGGCCGCATCGAGCAGCCGGCGCTTATCGTCGGCATCGACACGGATGTGCTGTATCCGCTTGCGGAGCAGCGCGAGCTGGCGCAACGCCTTCCCCGGGCGCAGCTGGCCGTGCTCGAGGCGGAGCACGGGCACGACTCCTTCCTGATCGAGCTCGATCAGCTGAACGACATCGTCGCGAGCTGGCGGCGCGGCGTCGTCGACCGCGACCGCTGACGACGATGTCCGCGTCGGCGGCGGGCGGAGCGCGGCGGCGACCCCTGGCGGCAGCCCGCGTCTCCGCCGGGTGGACCCGTCCCGGTTTCGGCGTCAGAATCGCGGGCTTCGTTCGCCTCCTCGAAGGGATCATTCGGACATGCCGTACGGCAGCGTTGTCATGACCGGCGCGCACGCGCGTCCGTTCGTCGCAGAGCTCGAACGGTGAATCCGCCGCGCAATTTCATTCTGTTCGTCGGCGCGCTGATCGCGCTCGGCCCGCTGAGCCTCGACGCCTACCTGCCGGCCATGCCGCAGATGGCGGAGGCGTTCGGCGTCGGTATCGTGAAGCTGAACAACACGATCAGCACGTACCTGATCGGCTTCGGGTTCGGGCAGTTCTTCGGCGGCGCGTTCTCCGACCAGGTCGGACGCAAGCGCATCGGGCTGATCGGGCTCGCCGTGTTCTGCGCTGCGTCACTGGCGATCATGCTCGCCGACACGATCGGGCAGGTGCAGGCACTGCGTCTCGTGCAGGCAGTCGGCGGCGGCTTCTCGACCGTGATCTGCATGGCCGCGGTGCGGGACGTGTATCCGGTCGAGGAGCTCGGGCGCAAGTTCGCTACGGTCACGATGATCATGCTGCTCGCGCCGCTGGTCGCGCCCGGCATCGGCGCGTTTCTGCTCGGCTTCGGCTGGCAGGCGATCTTTGCAGCGAAGGCGGCCTACGCGGCAGTGCTGCTGCTCGTCTATCTGCTCGCGGTGCCGGAGACGCATCCCGGGGAGTGGCGGAAGCTGTCCGTCGCGTCGACGATCCGGCAATGTGCCGAGGTCGTCACGCGGCGCGTCGACGGCCGCCGGCTGCCGATCCGCTACGCCGTCGCGATGGCGCTGTCGGCCAGCGTGTTCATGACGTTCCTGACCAATTCCTCCTTCCTCTACATCGAGTACTTCGGCGTGGCGCCGACGGCGTTCCCGGTGTTCTTCGGCTTCAACGTGATCGGCATGATGTCGGCGAACTTCTTGAGCATGAAGCGCCTCGACTCCGACAACGCCGGCAAGTATTTCCGTCGCGGGCTTCTCGTGCAGGCGGCCGGAGCCGTCTACCTGTTGCTGATCGTCGCGGCGGGGCTCGACTCCCTGTGGACCGTCGTTCCGGCGATCGTGCTCGTCGTGTCGACGATGGGCGTCGTGGGGCCCGCCGGTTCCGCCCGTTACATGAGCTTCTTCCACAAGCTGTCCGGCAGCGCGTCGTCCACGTATACCACGATGATGTTCTCCGGCGGCGCGGCGCTCGGTGCGCTGACGGGGGTGTTTTTCGACGGCAGTCTCCTGCCGATAGTGGCCGTCATGGTCGCGGCGAGTCTCGCCGCGAATGCGATCGGGGCCTCGCTGCCCCGCGACGCGGAAGTGCCGGCGCCGGTTCGTGAGCGCAGCGCCGCCTGACGGCGCTTGGGGGCGGCCTATGGTGCTAGACTGCCCCGGACCGGCAGGAAAGGGGCGAAACGGCCCCGAGTTTCGCTCGACCAGCGGGAGTTGTATTCGACATGATCATCGACTGTCACGGGCATTACACGACCGGCCCCAAGGAGCTCGGCGAGTACCGCGACAAGCAGAAGGCGGCGCTGAAGAAGGATCCGAACCACCAGGCCGTCAAAGGCACGCTGAACATCTCCGACGATCAGCTGCGGGAAAGCGTCGAAGGCGCGCAGCTCAAGCTGCAGCGCGAACGCGGCACGGACGTCACGATCTTCTCTCCGCGGGCGAGCTGGATGGGGCACCACATCGGCAACGAGTCTACGAGCCGCGCCTGGACCGAGCACTGCAACGATCTGATCTACCGGCTGACGCAGCTCTATCCGCGCAACTTCGTCGGCGCGGCGCAGCTGCCGCAATCGCCGGGCGCGCCGATCGACGGTTCCGTCCGGGAGCTCGAGCGCTGTGTGCTCGAGCTCGGCTTCGTCGGCTGCAACCTGAACCCGGATCCGACCGGCGGCTTCTTCACCGGTCCCGAGCTCGGTGACCGCTACTGGTACCCGCTGTACGAGAAGATGTGCGAGCTCGAAGTCCCGGCGATGATCCATGTCAGCGGCGCCTGCAATACGCCGTACTTCCAGACCACGGGCTCCTATTACCTCAGCGCCGACACCGTCGCCTTCATGCAGATGATGACATCCGACATCTTCGAGGATTTCCCGGATCTGAAATTCATCATTCCGCACGGCGGCGGCGCCGTGCCGTATCACTGGGGGCGCTTCCGCGGCCTCGCCGACATGCTGAAGCGGCCGCCGCTGGACGAGTCCGTGCTGAACAACGTCTATTTCGACACGTGCGTCTACCACCAGCCCGGAATCGACCTGCTGCTGAAGGTCATCCCGATCGAGAACATTCTGTTCGCGTCCGAGATGGTCGGCGCCGTGCGCGGAATCGACCCGGAGACCGGCCACTATTTC
The DNA here is from genome assembly GCA_016927175.1 of Gammaproteobacteria bacterium. GTDB lineage: Bacteria > Pseudomonadota > Gammaproteobacteria > Steroidobacterales > Rariloculaceae > ZC4RG20. The sequence goes on from JAFGNC010000373.1 coordinate 26,848, forward strand.
GACGACACGAAGCGCTACATCGACGGCAGCGAGGCGCTGACCGAGGCCGAGCGCCAGCAGATTTTCGAAGGCAACATCCGGCGCGTATTCAAACGTTTTCCGGCCGATCTCCGAAGCTGACGGGGAGCGGGGCGTTGGCGCGCGCGGTCGAGGAACGTCCCATGGCGGGCGTGGACGTCGACGCCTATTTCCGCAGGATCGGTCACGACGCGAGCGGCGCGCCGACGCTCGCGACGCTGCGCGCGCTGCACCGGCACCATCCGCTCGCTATCCCTTTCGAGAACCTGACGACTCTGATCGGTCAGACGCCGCCGCTCGACGCGGCGTCGCTGCAGCACAAGATGGTGACGACCGGCCGCGGCGGGTACTGCTTCGAGCAGAACCACCTGTTCAGCGCGGTGCTGCGCACGCTCGGCTACAAGGTCACGGGGCTCGCCGCACGAGTGCTGTGGGAACGCGCCGACGACGCGCTGACGCCCCGCACGCACATGCTGCTGGCCGTGCGAATCTCGGGCCGGACCTATATCAGCGACGTCGGTTTCGGCGGTCTCACGCTGACGGCACCGCTGCTGCTCGAGCCGGGCATCGAGCAGACGACGCCGCACGAGACTTTCCGCCTGATGTCGGCGAACAGAGGCTTCGTGCTGCAGGCCAGGCTCGGCGACGAATGGCGGTCGCTTTACTGGTTCGATCTGCAGGAGCACCACGAGATCGACTTCGAAGTCCTGAACCATTTCGTCGCGACCTACCCCGGCTCGCCGTTTCCGTCACAGCTCTATGCGGCAAGAACGTTGCCGGACCGCCGGCTCGGTCTGAGAAACGAGCGCTTTTCCGTGTACGGGCTCGATGGCAGCGTCGAGCGCACCGTCCTCGCCGACGTGCCGGCCGTGCGCAGCGTGCTGATGGAGCACTTCGGTCTCGCGCTGCCGGCGGACGACCGGCTGGACGCCGCGCTCGCGCGGGCAATCTCGGCCGCAGCGCGGACCCCTTAGGAAGCGCATCACGCCAACGCCGCGCAGCCCCCGCGGTAGGCGGCCGATCGTTTCAGCCCTCCCGGATTCCCCGCGCCGCCTGGCGAACCAGCGCCCGCAGCCAGCGATGCAGCGGATCGTTGGTTCGGCGGTCGTGCCACATCTGCACGTAGTCGAAGCGGCCGATGTCGAGCTCGGGCGGCGGCTCGCAGATCGCGAGCTTCAGGGAGGACGCGTACAGCTGCGCGAGCCGCTCCGGCACGGGCACGATCATGTTGCTCGATTGCGCGAAGAACGGCGCCGCGAGGAAGCGCGGCACGCGCAGCGCGATCTGACGTGACTTGCCGAGGCGCTTCAGCTCACGGTCGATGCCGTGCAGCCGCGAGTGCAGCACGTCCACGAGCACGTGCGGCCATGCGATGAAATCCTCGACGGTCAGCGTGCCGCCGCCGGCGACGGGGTGGTCGGGCCGCGTCATGACGACGAAGCGCTCCGTGAAAAGCGTCTCTGTCCGCATGTCGCGGTACGTCTCTTGGCCCGTCAGGGCCAGGTCGAGAAACCCCGTTTTCAGATGCTCGTAAGCGTCTTCCCCGATGTCCGTGTAGGCGATCGACAGCTGCGGCGCCGCTTCCGACAGCGCCGCCAGCACGTGCGGCAGCAGCACCGACAGGCCGTAGTCCGTCGTCGCGATGCGCAGCGTGCCGCGCGCGCCGGCAGGGTCGAACTCTGCCGGTCCCACCATCTGCTCGATGGAAGCGAGAATCTGTCGCAACGGCCCCTGCAGCTCGAGCGCGCGCGGCGTCGGCGTCATGCTCTGGCCGCGGCGCACGAGCAGCGGGTCGTCGAAATGCTCCCGCAGCCTCTGCAGCGCGTGGCTGACGGCGGACTGCGTCAGCGCGAGGCGTCTCGCGGCGCGGCTGACCTGGCCTTCCTCGAGCAGCACGTGGAGCGTCAGGAGCAGGTTCAGGTCCAGTCGACGTAAATGAACGGCACTCATAGAGACTATGATAGATATGCATTAGGTTATTGGCTATCGGCCTTCTATCATTTCCCGCACCAACTCGGGGGGAGCAGTCGATGAAGACCAGTGAAGTGCCGGTTTTGGTGGTCGGGGCAGGTGCGGCGGGTACGATGCTGACGCTCGAGCTGGCGCGCCGCGGTATCGAAGCGCGGACGGTCGATCGCCTGCCGGGCCCCGCGACGACTTCGCGCGCGATCACGGTGCATTCGCGCACGGCGGAGATCCTCGAGCGGATCGATCCGGAGCTGGTCGGGCGTTTTCTCGAGCGGGCGATCCACAACAAGGGCTACGTGCTGCACTTCGTGGACGCCGAGGGCCGGCGCAGCGTCGTGCGGCCCGGCATCGACTTCACGACGACGGACTCGAGCTACCCGTACATCCTGATCCACCGCCAGGACGAGACCGAAAACTTCATCCGCGATTACACCCGCGAGCGCTTCGGCCGTGAGCCGGAGTGGAGCACGCGCTGCATCGACGTGCGCCAGGGCGACGACGGCGTCGTCGCGACGCTCGTGCACACGGACCGCGGCGACGAGCGCGAGACCGTTCGCTGCAGGTATCTGGTCGCGTGCGACGGGATCAACTCCGCCGTGCGCGAGACGCTGAAGCTCGAGCAGGATCAGAGTGACTACAAGGGCACGGTGCTGCAGAACCTCGACGCGTACCTGCACGGCTTCCCCGACGCCGAAGATTACGTTCACTACTGCGCGGGCACGGATCACTTCATCATGGTCGTGAAGCTGCCCGGCGGCTTCTTCAGGCTGCTGCTCAGCGACCGCGGTGAAGCGGCCGACCCGAACGTCCCGACGCGCGTCGCCTTCATGAATCTCGTCGACAGGCATTTCGACGGCGTCACGCTCGGGGATACCGTGTGGCACTCGAAGTGGGAGAGCTGGGTGCGGCTCGCGCACACCTACCGGCAGGGCAACGTGTTTCTGGCGGGCGATTCCGCGCACGTGCACTCGACGACCGGCGGCCAGGGCATGAACTGCTGTATGCAGGACGCATACAACCTCGGCTGGAAGCTCGCGATGGTGCTCGAAGGCACGGCGCGACCGGAGCTGCTCGACACTTACGAGCAGGAACGGCGGCCCATAGCGGAGCAGGTGATCTGGGCCGCGTCGTCTCTGCACGAGATATTCATGGGGCACGGCAAGGACATCGCCGAGCGCGCGACGAGGATGAAAGACAAGGCCTTCGTCGATGCGGTCGTCGGCCGCTGCTCGGGCATCTCCTACACGTACCGTGACTACGTCGAGCAGCCGGTCGCTCTGTCGCCCGTGCCGGGTCCCGCGATCGGCGACCGCGCGCCGGACGCGGACCTCGCCGGCGGCGGCACTCTTTACGGCCTCACGCGCCACACCGGCTTCACGCTGCTCGGCCTGCCGGGCCGCGGCGGCGCGCGGCCGGACGTCGAGGGCGTGCTGTCGCCGTTCCGCGAGCGCTACGGGCGAGTGCTGGAGGCCCACGCGCTCGACGCGTCGCCGAGCGTCGCCGCCGCGTACGGCAACGGGGGGCCAGCGCGGCTGTACCTGATCAGGCCGGACGGCTACATCGGTTACCGCTGCGCGGTAGACGACGCAGAGCGCCTGGAAGAGCATCTGACCTCATCGCTAACGCTCTGATGCGCAGGGCGTTTTCGGTTGCCCCCGAGCTTCCGATCCGAGCGCTTTCCCATTTGATTTGTCGCGGGTCGCGAACTACAGTGTCGCGACCCGCGGCCGGGCGCGGGAGCGCATTCGGGAAGGTAGCTGGCACATGGATTTCATCTATTTCTTGGGCCGTTTTCACGTCCTCGTTCTGCACATTCCGATCGGTATCGTCGTCGCGCTGTTCGCGCTCGAATGGGCTGCTCGCAAGGAGAAGTACAGGTACCTCGCCGCGGCATCGCCGTTTCTGTGGGGCGCGGCGGCGATCTCGGCTCTGCTGACGGTACTGTTCGGCTATATGCACTTCGCCGAGGGCGGCTTCGACGGCGCCTCGGCTTCCAACCACCGGCTGTTCGGGACGGTGCTGGCCGTGCTGATCACCGGCGTCGCCTTCCTCAGAATCAGCAAGTTCGCACCGAATTATGCGCCGCTGTTTTTCCCCGCATCCGCGGTGGCGCTTCTGCTCGCCGCGATCACCGGCCACTACGGAGGCAACCTGACGCACGGCTCCACGTATTTGGTCGAGTACGCTCCTCAGCCGCTGCGCTCGATTGCCGGGCTCGGACCGCGGCGGCCGCCCGTCACGGATCTGGCGATGGCGGATCCCTTCCTCGACGTCGTCGGCCCGATGCTGAGGGAGCGGTGCGGCAGCTGTCACAACGACGACAAGCAGCAGGGCGAGCTGAATCTCGCGACGCACGCGGCCGTCATGCGCGGCGGCGAGACCGGCTCCGTGGTCACGGCCGGCCGTCCCGAGGTCAGCGAGCTGCTGCGGCGCATCACGCTGCCGAAGGACGACGAGGCGTTCATGCCGGCAGAGGGCAAGACGCCGCTGACGGACCGGCAGGTCAGAATCATCGAATGGTGGATCAGCGTCGGCGCGCCGCACGAGACGACCATGGCGGAGGTCGAGGTGCCGCCGGAGATCGAAGCGCTGCTGCGGGCCGAGCTCGGTCTCGACAGCTGAAGGCTCCGGCATGAGGAGGGCCCGCACCCGACGTCGATTCCTGCGGGACGCGGCGGCGCTGGCGGGAGCGGGCGTTTCGCTGCCGATGGGCTTCGCCGCCATGCGCGCGGCGGCGGCCGAGCAGAGCGACAGGCTCCTGTTGCTCGGCACCCAGGGCGGCCCGAATTTTCTGCCCGAGCGCAGCGAGACGGCGAGCGCCGTGATCGTCGACGGCGTGCCCTACCTGATCGACTGCGGCTACGGCACGCTTGCGGCGCTGATCCGGTCCGGGCTCGGATACCGCGGCGTCGCGAACGTGTTTCTGACTCATCTGCACGACGACCACACCGCCGATCTCGCGGCGTTCCTGAGTCACCAGTGGACGGGCGGCCGAATCGAGACGACGACCGTTCACGGACCCGCCGGCACGGCGGCGCTCGTCGATGCGGCGCTCGAGTTCGGCGCGGCGAATGCCGCGATCCGGCTCGTCGACGAGGCCCGGACGCTGTCGCCGCGGGAACTGGTCGAAGCCGTCGACGTCGCGGCCGCCGAGTCGCCGGTCGAAGTCTTCGAGGACGGGCGCGTCAGCGTCACGGCGGTCGAGAATTCCCATTACCCCGCGGAGTCGCGGCGCCGCATGACGCACCGCTCGGTCGCGTACCGCTTCGACACCGGCCGGCGCACGATCGTGTTCTCCGGCGACACGGCTTATTCGTCTGCGCTGGTCACGCTCGCGCGCGGCGCCGATGTGCTGGTTTGCGAGGCCATGGACGTGGCGGCGATGCGCCGCGCGTTCGAGGCGATGGTCGCCGAAGGCGCGTACGCGGACAATCCGGAGGGGATCTGGCGGCACATCGTCGACACACACACGAGCACCGCCGACGCCGGCAGAATGGCCCGGGAGGCCGGCGTCGGACTGCTGGTTCTGAACCATCTGATTCCGGGCGCGCTGGGCGATCTGCCGGAGCAGGCTTACGTCGACGGCGTCCGCGGAACGTGGCGCGGCGACGTCGTCGTGGGCCGCGATCTGATGGAGCTGTAGCGGCGCGCCGTGTTGCGTCTCTGCCGCGGCGACCGCATACTGGCGCGTTCGTGCGGCGTCTCCTCGTCCCACGTCCTTTCCGTCCGTTGAACGAACACCACGCAGAAGGTGTGCCCGTGTCCATACAACTCAGCCGTTTCGCCCGATCGCTGACCGTCGAAACCGCCTTCACCGTCCTCGGCATCGCCAAATCGCTGAAGGCGCGCGGCAAGGACGTCGTCGAGCTCGAGATCGGGGACAGCCCGTTCGACAGCACCGCGTCCGCCCGAGCCGGCGGTGTCGCGGCCATCGAAGACAATCAGTCGCATTACTGCCCGTCGCCCGGCATACCGGAATTCCGCGAAGCGGCGGCGGCGTTTGTGCGCCGGGAATTCGACGTCCCGGCCGAGGCCGACAACATCGTCGCGGGGCCCGGCGCGAAGGTCTTCGAGCAGTTCTTCTGCGAGGCTTTCCTGAACCCCGGGGCCGGCGTGCTGGTGTTCAGCCCGTACTTTCCGACCTACGTGCCGAACATCGAGCGCCGCGGCGCGCGGCCCGTGTTCGTGCCGCTCAGGCAGTCGAACGAGTTCCGGCCGGGCATCGCGGACATCGAGCGTTTCCTGGCCGAGGACGAGTCGCCGAGAGCGATTTTCCTGAACTCCCCGCACAACCCGACGGGCGGCGTTGCGACCGAGGAGGATCTGGCGCAGATCGCCGATCTCGTCCGCGGACGGGACGTGGCCGTGTTCAGCGACGAGCCGTATTGCCACATGGTCTGGGAGGGTACCCACCGCTCGCTGCTGAGCCAGCCCGGAATGCTCGAGCAATGCGTCGCGGCTTATACGTTCAGCAAGTCCTACAGCATGAGCGGCTGGAGGCTCGGCTTCGCCGTCGCGTCACGCGACGTGGCCGACGCGATCGGCAAGATGGTCAACACGACGCTGTCATGCACGCCGCCGATCGTGCAGCTGGCAGGGACGGCCGCGCTGAAGCACGACGCGGCCGAGCGCGACCGCGTCATGCGCGAGTTTCGCGACAAGGTCGTGCTGCTGACGGAAGGCCTGAACAGAATCGAGGGCTTTTCGGCGCTCGACCCGAAAGCGACGTTTTACGTGTTCCCGAACGTCGCGCCGGTCTGCAACCGGCTCGGCGTCACGAGCCACGGTCTCGCGCTGTACATGCTGGAGGGCGCGGACGAGCGCTTCGGCATCGCGAGTCTCGGAGGCGAGTGCTTCGGCGCCGCGGGAGCGGGCTTTCTGCGCCTCAGCTGTGCCGAGCCGAACGAACGGCTGCGGCAGGCGCTCGACTTCATCCCGGTCGCGCTGTCGCGCCGGGACAGGCTCGAAGCCTGGCTCGACGAGAAGCCGCAGTATCGACTGCGGGAGCCGTACCGCACGGACTGACGCTCGGCTTCTACCTCGTGCGGCCTATCGAGCGGCCGCTCGGGGCCCGGCTCGTCGAGCGGCTGCTCGGGGCCCGACCCATCGAACGGCTGCTGCTCGGTGCGCGCCC
>JAFGNC010000053.1 GCA_016927175.1 Gammaproteobacteria bacterium
ACCCACTCGTCGTAAACGCCGTCGGCCGTCCGCGCGGCGTTCCTCTCGTGAACCTCGATCGCCTGCTCCTCGAACGGGAAAGCCTGCTCCTCGAGCAGGATGTCGTACTGCTCGCGCTCGAGCGCATCGAGCTCGGGCGGGCGTTCCGACTCGAGCAACGCGCGCCCGAGCTCGTGATAGAGCTCCGCGATCTCGTACGTCGCGGCCGTCGTGACGTCCGCGACGCCGTAGGCGGCGGCCTTGCCGTATGCGTCGAGCGCCTGCTCCATGCGCCGGCGCTTCAGCTCGAGACTCTCGGCGAGCGGCATCACGAGCGCGACCGCGCGGAACGCGTTACGGGCAGGGTCGGCAAGCGCGAGCTGTGCCTTCGCGGCGAGGTAGCGCGTGCGGTCCGTGCGCTCGGCGCCGGCCGCAGCGTCCGCAGCGACGATCGCTTCGAGCCAGCGCATCCGCGCGCCGTAATCGTCGGCTTCGCCGGCGAGGTCGGCGAGCCGCTGCCGCGCCTCGACGGCCTCGGGCGCCGGGCTCGGGAAGCGCTCGACGTAGCGCTCGAACGCTCCGGCCGCCGCGGCGCGCTGGCCGCCGTCCGCGTAAAGCTCGGCCGCGCGCCACAGCGCCTCCCTGCGCACCGCCTCGGTGGCCGCTCCGTCGTCCGCGATCCGCTCGAACTCCGCGGCCGCGCGCAGAGCGTCGCCCGACTCGAGGTACGCGACCGCGAGATTGGCCGCCACGTCGCCGGACAGCTCGTGATCGGGGTAGCGCTGCCTGAAGCCCTCCAGAACCGCCGCGGCGCGGCTCCAGCTCTCGAGCCGGATCAGCGCCGCGGCCGCGTCGTACTCCGCGGTCGCCGTGATGCCGGAGCGCGGCGCGGCACGTCCGACCCGCAGGAAATGCTCGACGGCCGCCGCGTCGTCCCCGGCCGCCTGAGCCTGCTCGCCCTGCTTGTAGATCGACGAGGCCAGGCGCTCGACGAGATCCCCGCGCGCCGCATCCGCGGCCGGCACGTAGCCGAGCACGCGGGCGTAGGCCGCCTCGGCGTCGGCGAATCTCCCGAGCTCGAAATCGACGTGCGCGACGACCGTCCATGCCGTGCGCTGGAGCTCCGGCGCGGGCGGCTCCGGCCGCGACACGACGCGCATGGCGGCATCGCGCGCGGGCAGCAGCTCGTTCGCCGCGAACAGCTTCTCCGCGGCGTCGGTCTCGACGGCGGCGGCCTGCTCGTGCTCCGGATAAGCCGCCGCGAAGCGCAGCGCGCTTTCGATCCCGGCCCTGCGCCAGGCCGCGCGGTCCGCGCCGGTCAACGCGGCCTCATGCGTGGCGTACGCGAGCAGCGCGGCGTATCCCGCCTCGGCGCTGCGCTCGTGGTAGGGATAGGCGTAGGCGGTCCGCTCGTACTCGAGCGCCGCGTCACGATGGCTGCCGCTGTCGAACAGCAGCTCCGCGAGCAGGAAGTTCGTGCCCGCGGCATCGGCGCCGTCGGGGAATGCGGCGAGGTAAGTGCGGTACCAGTGCGCGGCCGCGGCGTAGTCCTCGGCTGCCTGCGTCTGCTGCGCCGCCGCGTGATGGTGGGCCGCGAGGTCGGTCAGGTGGCTCTTGAGCCGCGCGACGACCTCGGGCTCGGCGTCGAACGAGTACCGTTCCCAGTACGGGCTGCCCGCGCCGTAGCGCTCGACGAACTCGCGCTTCGCGTCGAGGACGAGATCGGCGAAGCCGCCCTGCCCGAGCGCGGTCACGACCTCGGCCTCGAGCAGCGGCGCCTTCCTGTGGTACGGATCCGCGTCGGCGAACGCCCCGTACGCGTCCGCCGCGTCCTGGTAACGCTCCTGATCGAGGTAGAGATTGCCGAGCTGCGTGTAGACGACGTATTCGTAAGGTCGCCTGCCGCTTGAGTCGAACCACGCGGCCACGGCATCCGGGCCGTCGAGGTACGAGAACGCGATCGAGACCGCGCGGAACGCGTCGTCGACGAGCTCCTGGTCCGCCCGCCCCATCGCGGCGTAGGCGTCGGCGGGATCGGCGCCGGCGCCGGCATCGAGCTTGCGGTCGAGCAGCAGGAAGAAGGATGCGAGGCTCGCCTCGTGCCGCGCCTGCTTGAACAGCGCCCACGCGTGCTTGTACAGCGACTGCTCGAAGAATGGGGCCTCGGTCCCGTGCCCGAGCACGCTTGCATACGCCCGCTCGGCATCGGCGAAACGCTGCTCTGCGAACAGAATCTCGCCGCGGCGGAACTCGGCTTCGTCGTAGCGCGGCGTATCGGGGTATTCGCCGACCAGCCGGTCCAGCGTTGCCAGCGCGCGCTCCGGCTCGCCGGCGGCCTCGTAGGCGCGCGCGAGCTGGTACAGCACGCGGTCGTTCCTCGCGTAGCCCGGATACGCGTCGAGCAGCTGCTCGTACAGCTGCACCGTCTCGCGAAAGCCGGCATCGGACCCGCCGTCGGCGCCGTCGAGCTGGCGCTTCTCGGCCGACTCGAGCTGCAGATCCGCGAGCCGCCGCGTCGCCTCCGCCTCGAGGGCCGGGTCGCCCGGCGACAGCTCGAGAAAGCGGCGGTAACTTTCGATCGCTTTGTCGCCGCCGCCCTCGATCGGCGCCGCGGTGTCGACGGACACGACGACGCGCGACTCGAGGTCCTCGATCGTGTCCGGGCCTTCGTCACGATCGCGGTTGAACGGCCAGATCGCCGCCATGAACGCGAAGGTCAGCAGCGGCGCGCCCGTCACGGCCGACGCTCCGCCATCGAATCGGGCGTCACGAGATCGCGAGGCTCCGCGGCGCGCGAGCGCTGCACGGGCGCGGCGACGGCGGCTCGGGGGTCCGCCGCGACGCCGGCGTCTTCGACCGCGGCCGCGCGGTCGTAGACGGCGGCCAGCGAGAATCGCGCCTGCACGCGATAGGCCGCGAGGCGCCGGCGCCGCTCCTCGAGCTCGCCGACGGCCAGCGCCTCGAGGTAACGGTACTGCCGCGCGAGCGCCTGCCGCGCGGCCTCACGGATCGCTTCCAGACGCGGCTCGAGCGCGTCGATGCGCGCCGTCATGCCGGCGAAGCGCTCGGGCCAGTCCGCGCGCGCGTCCGTCACGGCGACGTGCCGGCGCTGCGCCTGCCTGATCTCCTCGTCCAGCCGGCGAAGCTGCTTCTTCTGCTCCCACAGCCGCGCCTTGTAGTCCCGCTCGAGGTCCCACAGCAGCAGCCCCTTCATGAAACGATGCTTGCCGCGGAGCTCATCGGCGGCGTCGGCGCCGCCGAGCCGCGCGAGACCGGGCTCGAGCGCCGTCAGCGCCTGCCACGACGCCTGCTGCTCCGGCGTGCCGAGGGCGACTGCGTCGTGCGTCCGCTCGATCGCCATCAGCCGCGCTTCGAGCTCGATCCGACGCTGTGCCAAAGAATCGAGATCGAGCGCGTCGAGGCTCGCCTCGACCGCCGGCAGGCGCTCGGCATACGCGCGCTGCCGCGTGTCGAGGATGTCGTCGAAAGCGCGCATGCTGAGCGCCCAGCCGTCCAGGTTTCGAATCAAACCGATCAGGTCGCGGTAGCTTTTCAGCGCCTCCTGGAAGCGGTGGGTCGACAGCAGCTCGTACAGGTAGCGCGACTCGGTGCTGTCCGGCACGCGCTCGAGGCGCCAGTACCAGCCCGACGAGCCGGCCGGCTGCGCGAGCAGCTCCTCGAACACGCGGCCCGCGCGAATCGAGCCGATGGCCCGCTCCACGCGGGCGATCTCCTGATCGAACGCCGCGACCGCGGCGGCGTAATGCTCGGCCGCCTGCCCGTCCGCGCCGAGTTGCGCAAACGCGTACGGTACGGCCAGCAGCGACTCCTGCACGGCGGAATCCAGCACGCTGCGGTTCTTCAGCTCGAGCCACGGCACGAGTGCGCCGCGATAATCTTCGAGCTCGGCGTCGGCCCAGCCTGCGCCGAGCAGTGCCTTGTTCGAAAACGCGCCGTCGAGGCGGACCCGCCGCAGCGAGGCCCTCGCAAGGTCCGGCCGCTCCGCCTGCAGCCATGCATAGCCGACGGCCACGTTGGCCTTGTCGCGCAGCGCGGCCGCCGCCTCGCCCTCTTCCTCCTCCGGCGCGACACCGCCGAGCGCGCTCAGCAGCTCCGCGCCCGCGTCGACGCGGCCGAGCCGGACCATTGCGACGCCGAGGTTGTACTGCGCGAAACCGGCCCATTCGGCCTCGGGCTCCTGCCACGCTTCGAGTCGCCGGCGCGCTTCGTCGAAGCGCCCCTGGTCCATCAGCACCTGCGCGCTCAGCAGCCTGCGCTCCGGCTCGAGCTCGGCCGGCAGCTCCCCTCCGATTCGGTCGAGCGCCCGCTCGGCCTCGGCGAGATAGCCGCGCTGGCGCCAGATCTTCGCAAGAAAGAACCAGGCGCGGTCGTGGACGGCCGGATCGGTGCCTTCCGCCAGCACCCGCTCAAAGATTTCGCCGGCGAGCACATGCTGGCCGTACGAAAGGTACAGGCCGCCGAGCAGCAGCTCGGCCTCGTCGGCATGCGCGCGCAGCTCGCCGCGCTGCCGCGCCGCGAGCAGCCGGGTCAGCGCCGTGAAGTAGTCTTCCTGATAGAAGTGAAACAGCACCTCGCCGTAGGCCAGGTCCTGCACGGCCGTCGCCTGCTCGCGCGTCTCGGCCGCGCCGGCGGCCGCGCACACGGCACACGCGGCGAACGCCGCCGCGCCGCTTGTCGCCCGGCGCAACGACACGCGCTACTCCCACTCCCTGACGACGAACTCCGGCTGCAGGCGCTCCGCGCGGTCGGAGATCGTCAGCTCGATGTACTTCGGGCCGATGCCCTTGTCGAAGCGGAGCGTCGCGCCGCGGCGGTAGTCGCGCGCGTGCGGCCCGTGGCCGGTGAATACGGCGACGAGCTCGTGCTCGCCGGCGCGCATGTTGCCGACGTGGATCCGCTGCACGCCGCCGCGAATCAGCGCGTCGACCTCGCGGTCCGTGTACAGATAGTTCGCGACGTTCTTTCCGTCGATGCTGATCTCGACGGAGTCGAGCGCGAAGAACTCCCCGACGTCCATGGACACGAACACCGCGACCTGCGTGTTGGACGGGAACAGCAGCTCTTCCTCGAGCAGGAACAGGTCGCGGTTCAGGTCGACGGCGAGCTTCTTCAGGTCCTGCACCTCCTGATCCAGCGTGCGGGACTCCCCGGCCGCGCCCGCAGCGTCGGCCGCCGCGAACTCGGGCTGCTCCGCAGCTGCCGACTGGGCGCGGGCGGCGGCCGGCAGGGCGGCCGCAGCAAGCACGAGCGCAACCGTCAGAAAGAACCTTTGCATCGGTGAACTCCCGTCAATACTCCCGCAGCAGGCGCTCGGTCTCTTCCGCGTAAAGCCGCTCGTCGCCGCGCCGGTATCCTTCGAAAACTTTTCGGACCCGCCCGTCCCGGTCGATCAGGATGGCGGTCGGCAGCGTGCCGACGTCGTACAGCCGCCCGACTTCGCCCCCCTGATCGTGCAGCACGGGGAATGCGGCACTCATATCGGCCGCCGCTTTCCGCGCCGTCATGTCATCGCGGTCCAGATTGACGGCCAGAAGCGCGAGGCCTGCGGAACCGTATACGTCCCGTGCGTCCGCGAGCGCATCGAGCTGCGCGCGGCAATCGCCGCACCACGTCGCCCAGAACGACAGCAGCACGACCTCGCCGCGGTACTCGGACAGGCGGATATTGCTGCCGCCGGCACTCTTCAGGACGAAGTCGGGCGCCGCGGCGCCCGCGAGCGCCTCCGCCGCAGCGGCGATGCCTGCCCTGCCCGCGGCTGCCAGCGCGAGAGCCGTCGCGGCGAGCAGGAGTTGCACGGTTCTGCTGAGTCCGGCTCTGCTGAGTCTCATGGCTGCGGCCTGCAATCGTCGCCCCTGCAATGCGGTCGGGTGCCCCGGTCGCGGAGGGCGTTCGACCGCGACCGAGCACGGCTGCAGCAACGGGACCCGCGCGGCGCGTGGGCCGCGCGATCCTTCCGCGGCACGAGAGCGGCCCGGCTCCGGCACCTTAGGGTGCCGCGTCCTTCGGCGTCTATGAGCCAGGTCTCAGTCCTCCGAGGAGCGCAGGCGGAGGCGCGGGTCCACCGCAGCGATCCGCTTGCAGGCCCGCCATTGTCGCGAATCGAAAACATCACGAGTTGCGGAAACACATCGCGACGAGCCTAGGCGCGGCGCGGAGGTGCGGCAACCTGTCTCTGCACGGAGACGCGAGCAAACGCCGACGCATCGGCGGACATAATGCCGCGCCGCGGAGCCCGCTGCGGCGAGCCGCGGCGGAAGCGGTGACAGGAGCCGCGACGGGAGCCGGGACGGGAGCCGCGACGGGAGCCGCGACGGGAGCCGGG
>JAFGNC010000374.1 GCA_016927175.1 Gammaproteobacteria bacterium
GCGAGGAACGGCTCGTCGATCGGACGGATCGGCAGCCCCGCGGCTTCGCGTTCGGCCTGATCGGCTTCGAAGCGCCGGCGCTGCTCGGCCGGGTCCGTCAGCTCGGCGAAGCCGTTCGCGAGCTCGAGTCCGCCGCCGAACAGCTCGAAGCGCGCCGCGACCGGCGGCGTGCCGCCCTTCGAGCGTGCGAGCGCCGCCTGTGCGAGCGGGTAGTCGTGCACGAAGGTCAGCGCGTCGCGCGGCAGGGCGCCCTGCACGAGGGTGCCGAAGGCGAGATCGAGCAGCGCGCTGCCGCGAAGGCCCCGCGGCACGTCGATGCCGGCGTCGGCGAGCCGCGACGCGAGCCGGGCGCTCGCGGCGCCGCGCGGTGCGGCTTCAGCCAGCACACGATGCGGGTCCACCCCCGTCGCGTCCTCGAAGGCGCGCGCGTACGGAACGCGGGCAGCGGGCCACGCCGCGACGTCGGCGCCGGCCGCGTGGCGCAGCAGCGCTTCGACCTCGTCCATCAGGCGCTCCTCGTCCCAGCCGACCCGATACCACTCGAGCATCGTGAACTCCGGCTGGTGCCAGCGGCCGATCTCGCCGTCGCGCCAGACCCGGCACAGCTGCCAGATGTCGCCGCTGCCCGCGGCGAGCAGGCGCTTCATCGCAAACTCGGGCGACGTGTGCAGATAGTGCGTGCGGCCGAGGCTCGCGACGGCCGCGGCAATGCTTTCGATCGCCGGATCGGTCGGCGCGGCGGGCGACAGCGCCGGCGTCTCGACCTCGAGCAGACCGCGCTCGGTGAAGAACTCGCGGACGCGGGCCAGCATCCGCGCGCGCAGCCGCAGCGTGTCGAACGCCGCCGTGAGCCGATATGCCATCGCGCGTGCCTCGCGCTGCGCGGCGGTCAGGCGACGCGCGTGCCGATCGCGCCGCCGAGCCGGAGCCTCGCGCCGGCGGCGAGTGTCTCGTGCCAGCGCACGCTGCCCTCGGGGAACAGCACGATCACGGTCGAGCCGAGGTTGAACGCGCCGATCTCGTCGCCCTTCGCGAGCGCAACCGGCGGCGACTCCGGCCAGTAGCGCGGCGCGCCGCTCAGGATCTCACCCTGCGTCCGCGTGCTGATGCTCGACACGTTCAGCGCGCCGACCAGCACGAGCGCCATCGGTGCACTGCCGGTGTCGAACCAGCACACGACGCGCTCGTTGCGGCAGAACAGGTTACGGATGCCGCACGTCGTCGCGGCGTTGACGCTGAAGCGGCGGCCCGGCACGTAGCGCGTCGCGAGCAGCGAGGCCGCGACCGGCATGTGCACGCGGTGGTAGTCGTGCGGCGCGAGATAAATCGTCGCGTAGCTCGCGCGCGCGAAGTCGGCGGCAGGCACGGGGCCCTCGCCGAGCAGTTCCTCGATCGCGTAGTCGAAGCCTTTTGCCTGGATCAGCTGGCCGTCGCGCGCTTCGCCGTGCTCGGTCAGCAGGCCGTCGACCGGAGAGACGACGGTGGCCTCGTCGCCCGCGATGGGCCGCGCGCCGGCGCGCAGTTGCCGCGTGAAGAAGGCGTTGAAAGTCGGGTAGCGCTCGAGATCGCGCTCTGCCGCTTCGTCGAGGTCGACGCGGTATTGCTTAGCGAACCAGCGTATCAGCGGCCGCCGGATCCAGTCGCGGCGCGAGCGCGCGGCGCCGTACACGACGCGCGCCATCAGCTCGTGCGGCAGCAGATGCTGCAGCCAGACGCCCGGTCGCATGCTCAGCGCGCGGCGGCCGCTGCGACGCGCTCGCCCGCCGCGGACGGCGCCTGCGCGCGGCCGGCCGAGCGCAGATACCAGTCGCGGATCTTCTCGAAATCCGCGGCCAGCGTCGCGGGCTCGAGCGGCGGGCTCGACACGGCGAGCCATTCCGCCCGCGGGCCGATGAAGTACACGGTGCCGTTGTGCACGACGTTGTAGTTCTCGCCCTCGTGCTCGTGCTTCTCGACCGTGACGCCGAGCGCCTTCAGCAGCGGCGCGAGCGCCTCGTCCGACGCCGTGACGCCGGTGAAGGAAGGATCGAAGTTCCGGACGTAGTCGCGGATCTTCGCGGGCGTGTCGCGGTTCGGGTCTACGCTGACGAAGACGACCTCCGGCGGGGCGGCGTCGCCCGGCGCGCCCTCGGACGCGGCCGCGCCGCCTTCCGCGGCCGACGGCTTCAGGCGGTCGAGCGTGGCGGCGAGGATCTGCAGCGTGATCGGGCACACGTCCGGGCAGTTCGTGAAGCCGAAGAACATCAGGCTGAACTGCCCCTCGAGATCCTCGTTGGTGAACGGCTCACCGGTCGTATCCTGCAGCGCGAACGCCGGCAGCGCGGGCCGCTGCGGCAGCACCGTCGCGTTCGCCGGCTCCGGCGGCGGACCGGCCGGGCGCGGCAGCAGCAGCATCGCCGCGACGAGCAGCACGAGCGCGACGACCAGTATTCTGAGCATTCCGGACAACATAGGCATCGAGATGGACAAGGCGGCAGGGCGTGTCACCGATTATCTCACAACGGGTATCATGCGCGCCCGATGACACCGGATCAGCTCGAAGCTCGCCTCGCCGCGGCCGCCGACCACGAGGCGTGGATCGAAGCGGTCGCCGATCATTTCCGCGCCGGCGGCGTTTTCTTCGGCCACGGCACGGACAACGCCGACGACGAGGCCTACTGGCTGATCCGGCACGTCGAGGACTGGCGCGACGACCTGTGGGAAGCGCCCCCGGACCGGCGTTTGATCGCGCGCATCGTCGACGTGGCCGGGCGGCGAGTCCGCGAGCGGCGGCCGCTCGCCTATCTGCTCGGCGAGGCATGGTTCGCCGGGCTGCGCTTCCACGTAAACGAGAACGTGCTGATCCCGCGCTCGCCGATGGCCGAGATCATCGAGCGCTGCTTCACGCCGTGGGCCGAGCTCGGCGAGGGCGCGCGCGTGCTCGACGTCGGCACCGGCAGCGGCTGCCTCGCGATCGCGGCCGCCTGGCACTGCCCCGGGATCCTCGTCGATGCGACGGACGTCTCGAAGGCGGCGCTGGCGGTCGCGAAGCGCAACATCGAGCGGCATGGCCTCGGGGGCCGCGTGCGCCTGCACGAGGCGGACCTGTTCCCGGCCACGACCGACCGCTTCAGCGTTATCATGTCGAATCCTCCGTACGTGCCGGAGCGGGACGTCGACGCGCTGCCGCCGGAGTACGCTCACGAGCCGAGGCTCGCGCTCGCCGGCGGTCCCGACGGGCTCGCGCCGACCGAGCAGCTGATGCGCGCGGCGCGCGAGCGGCTGACGCCGGACGGCGTGCTGATCGTCGAGGTCGGGGCCGAGGCCGAGACGCTGATGCGCAGGCATCCGCGCCTGCCCGCGGTATGGCTCGACTTCGAGCGCGGCGGTGAAGGGGTTTTCGTCCTGACGGCGCGGCAGCTCGAAGGCTATTTCGGCGGCGGCACCCGTTAGCGACGGTCCGCGGCATCGGGCGAGGCGGCCCCGCTCCGCGGGGTGGCGGAGTCGGGCGGGGCGGCCTCGAGCCGCGGCCTCGGCACGAAGAGCATCATTCGAAGAGCATCATTAGAAGAACGGATCGGGCGACGAGCATGGCGGGCGACACTTACGGGCGACTCTTCACCGTGACGACCTTCGGCGAAAGCCATGGTCCCGCGCTCGGCTGTGTCGTCGACGGCTGCCCGCCGGGGCTCGCGCTGTCCGAGGAAGACATCCAGAAGGATCTCGACCGGCGCCGGCCGGGCCGCTCGCGCCACGTGACGCAGCGCAAGGAGCCCGACCGGGTGCGGATCCTGTCCGGAGTCTTCGAAGGGGTCACGACGGGCACGGCGATCGGGCTGCTCGTCGAGAACGTCGATCAGCGCTCCCGCGACTACGACAAGATCAAGGATCGCTTCAGGCCCGGCCACGCGGACTTCACCTACCAGAAGAAATACGGTCTGCGGGACTACCGCGGCGGCGGAAGGTCGTCCGCGCGGGAAACCGTCATGCGCGTCGCCGCGGGCGCGATCGCGCGGAAGTATTTGCACGAGAGGCTCGGGATCACGATCCGCGGGTATCTCGGCGAGCTCGGTCCGTTCGAGCTCGAGCCGGTCGACCTCG
Organism: Gammaproteobacteria bacterium; assembly: GCA_016927175.1. Classification (GTDB taxonomy): domain Bacteria; phylum Pseudomonadota; class Gammaproteobacteria; order Steroidobacterales; family Rariloculaceae; genus ZC4RG20. The sequence goes on from JAFGNC010000374.1 coordinate 4,081, forward strand.
ACATCGTCGACGACAACCCGTTCTTCTGCGCCGATCCGAGCCGGCTCGACGATCTCGAGCAGTTCATGATCGACCTGCGGCGCGCCGGCGACTCGATCGGCGCGCGCATCAACCTGATCGCCAGCGGCGTGCCGGTCGGGCTCGGCGAGCCGGTGTTCGACAAGCTCGAGGCGGACATCGCGCACGGGCTGATGAGCATCAACGCGGTCAAGGGCGTCGAGTTCGGCGACGGCTTCAAGGTCGTGCGCCAGCGCGGCAGCGAGCATCGCGACGAGATCACGCCGACCGGCTTCGCGAAAAACTCCTCCGGCGGCACGCTCGGCGGCATCTCGAGCGGGCAGGACATCCTGGTCAGCATCGCGCTGAAGCCGACGTCGAGCATCCAGGTGCCGGGCAGCACCGTGGACGTGCACGGCAACGCGGCCGAAATCGTCACGACCGGCCGCCACGATCCGTGCGTCGGGCTGCGGGCGACGCCGATCGCCGAGGCGATGCTCGCGCTGACGCTGCTGGACCATTATCTGCGCCATCGCGCCCAGAACGCGGACGTCAAATAGCCGCGAAACGGCCGCATGCTGCCGGCACCTGTAAAAGTCGAACAAAAATCACAGTTCACCCCCTCCAGAAATTGTTAAATTCCGCTCCCGGCGTCGTTTCGAAGGACGGTCGCGGGGCTCGGAGCAGATCCGGTTGCGGCCGCCGGCACGGCGCATCGCGACGCGGTCGGCGTCCATTCGATCGTGAGGACGTATCGCATCCGAGGGGGCTGAACATGTGGTGCGTTCCGACAACCTGCGTGAAGGCGCGCCTCGCGCGGCAGGCAGTTCGCCGGGATTTTGGTAAATCGGTTTATGTAATGTATCTTCCCACCGAGTTTCCAGGTGCGTTTCCAGACGCTGTTCGAGCAGCTGACGCAACGCCTTCGATCTCGGGGTCGGATGCCGGAGGCAGCTAGGGAGATTCCATGAAGTCACTGCCACAGTGGGGCGCGACCGCCCTGTTGGTCGCTCCCTTTGGAGCATGGGGGCTCGGCTTGGGCGACATCGAGCTGCAGTCCGCGCTGAACGAGCCGTTTTCCGCCGAGATCGAGCTGACCTCGGCCACGGCCGAGGAGCTCGAAACCCTGCGGGTCAGTCTCGCCGGCCTCGATACTTTCCAGCGTTACGGCCTGGAGCGACCCGCCGAGCTGTCCGGGCTCGAGTTCCGCGTCATGCGCACCGCCGACGGCCGCGGCGTCGTCCGCGTCACGTCCCGCCAGCCGATTGCCGATCCGTTCCTGACGATGCTCGTCGAGGCGACGTGGCCCCGCGGTCGCCTGCTCCGTGAATACACCGTGCTGCTCGATCCGCCGCTGTTCTCGCCGGACCTCGGCGCCGAGGCGCCGATCATGCAGGCCGAGACGTCGGCGCCGGGGCAGGGCGCCGGCGCGATCCCGCGGCCGACGCAGCCGGCCGCGCAGGGCGCGCCGTCGGTCTCCTCACTGGCGCGCGCGGCTTCTCCCGCCGCGGCCGCATCGCTCGGGGGCCGCTACGGGCCCGTGCAGCGGTCCGAGACGCTGTGGAGCATCGCGTCCGCGTTGCGGCCGAGCGACGTGACGATCAATCAGATGATGTTCGCCCTGTACGAAGCGAACCCGTCCGCTTTCGACGGCAATATGAACGTGCTGCGCCGCGGCGCGACGCTGACGGTGCCCGAGCGCCAGCAGTTGCTGGCGACGACGGCCGCCGCCGCGACTGCCGCGGTCAGCCGTCACGAGTCCACGTGGGCAGCTTCGCGCGGCGCGGCCGCGGCCGACGCCGGCGCGGCGCCCACAGCCGAGCCGGACGAGGCTCA
>JAFGNC010000375.1 GCA_016927175.1 Gammaproteobacteria bacterium
AGCAGCAGCGCCAGCGCCGCCGCCAGAGCCGTCTCGCGTACTGCCATCAGCCAACCGCCCCGCAGCCGGCGCGCCAGCGGGCTCGCCGGCCGCAGGTAAACGCGGAGCAGCGCCGCTCTCCGCAGCCGCGCGCGGCGCAGCAGCCCCGCCGCGATCGCCGCGGTCGCGACGGCCCATACGGCCGCGAGCGCCACATCCGGCAGCACGCGGCCGTAAACGTGGAACAGCCACAGACCTCCCGTCAGCGCCAGCAGCGCGAGCACGTCGCGGAGCGCCGCCAGCAGTGCCGCGGAGCGTGCGCCGGCGGAAGCAGCTTCGTTCGCGGACATCGGGCTCCTGCGGGTCGCCGGCCGACCGCCGGACGCAGCGAGGATGACATGTTTCGAGGCCGCTTGCCCCCGCTATTGGACTTAAGCCGCTTCCGGCCGACGAGCTACGGATGCGTCAGAATCGCCAGGCGGCCGTCAGCCATACGGCCTCCGCATCGTCGAACTCGTCGATCTCGATGATCTCGTACTCCGCGCGCAGCGCGAGCCGCTCGAGCACGGTAAGCCCGACGCCGGCGCTGTAGACGAGGTCCTCGCCCGACTCGTCGATGAAGGAGGCGCCATCCGCGTCGATCTCGACGTCGTAAAACAGCATTCCGCCGCGCGCGAACAGCTCGACCGGCCCCAACGGCAGCGTGCCGACGATGCTGGGTGCGATCCCGGTCGAATCCGCCCGGACCTCGAGGCCCGCGAAGTTCGCCCTCGAGTCGCCGAAGTCGAGGTAATCGAGCTGCAGCGCCAGGAACGGGTTGAAGCGCCAGCCGGCGAAGAACCGGGTCGCGTCGCTGTCCTCGTCGAAGTCGATGTCGACGTCCTCCACGCTGTCGATCTCGGTCGAGAAGTCGCCGAGGCCGGCGCCGAGATACAGTCCCTCGTTCTCGTCGGCCCGAGCCTCGGCCGCGGCGACCGCGAAGATTACTCCCGCAACGAGCCAGATTCGAGACATGACACTCTCCTTGTCATCGATCCATCCGATCACCGGGCCTAAAGCAAGCACCGTGCCAGCCCGCGATCCGCAGCGCCGCATTGCAACCGACTGCGGGACTTGGTCTTATTGCGATTTGCCGGGGAGAACACGATGTCCGTCGAACGAATTTCGACACCGGGGGCCGCCGGACGGGCCGCGCTGCGGGGGCTCGCGCTCGCGGCTGCCGCCGCCGCGGCCCCTGCGTTCGCGCAGCCCGACGGCTGCCCGGACGTGCGCGATCTGCTGCTGACCAACGGCGTCGTGCACACGATGGATCAGGCGGATTCGATCGTCGCCTCGGTGCGGATCGTCGGCGACCGTTTCGCGGCCGTCGGTGACGGTCCGCTCGGGGCGACGGACTGCACCGAAATCGTCGATCTCGGCGGGCGCACGGCCGTGCCGGGGCTGATCGACAACCACAATCACATCGTGCTGCTCGGCCTTCGGCCCGGCCATGACACGCGGCTCGAGAGCGCCGCGTCGATCGAGGACGTGCTCGATCTGATCGCCGCCCGCGCGGCGGGCGTGCCGGAAGGCGAATGGCTGACCGCGATCGGCGGCTTCGACCCCGCGCAGTTCGTTCCGCCGCCGGGCGAGCCGCGTTTCCCGACTCTCGCGGAGCTCGATTCGGCGGCGCCGCGACACCCGGTTTATCTGCAGATGTCCTTCGCCGGGCCCGGGGCTACGAACAGCCTCGGCAAACGGTTCTTCGAAGAGGCAGGCATCGGAGTCGGCGACGACGGCTCGATTGCCGGCGGCTTTCAGATGCCGAACGCCGCGACCCGCGCACTGTTCGAGCTGCGCGGCCTCCAGAGTCTCGAGGATCAGAAGCGCGGCACGCTGGACGCGATGCGATACGCCGCGAGCCTCGGTCTGACCACGCACTTCGACCAGGGCGGCTTTCCGGCGACAGGCACGGCCTCGGACGGCGCGGCGCACTTCGACCGCTACCGCGCCTACGACGCTCTGCTCGCGCTGCACCGCGAGGGCCGGCTGCTGAACCGGATTCGGCTGAACTTCCTGCACATGGAGACCGACCCGGCCACGCCGGAGCTTGCGGCGCGCCTCGCCAACGTCTTCCCGGATTTCGGCGACGACATGCTGAAGATCGTCGGCATCGGCGAGTTCACGGCCGGCGCGAGCCCGATCATCACGGAGCCGGGCGAAGCGTGGGTGAACGGCACGCGCCGCGTCGCTGAGGCCGGATGGCGCAACGAAAACCACTCCCTGACGCAGGAAGATTTCAAGGTCATCATCGACGGCTGGGCCCGCATCGACGCCGAGCTCGATCCGCCGGGCATTCGCGGCCAGCGGTGGGTGCTCGCGCACGCGCCGTTCATCACGCAGGAGTACACCGAGAAGCTCGCCGCCCTCGGCGGCGGCGTCAGCGTGCTCGGCGGCTGGCGCTACATCAGCGGCACGGAGCAGGCCAACGGCCCCCCGTTCCGCATGCTGCTCGACAGCGGTATTCCGCTCGGCATGAGCTCCGACGGCATGCAGATCTCGCCGATGAACCCGTGGCTCGGCCTGTACTACGTCGTGACCGGGCGCAATGCGCGCGGCGAGCCGATCAACGAAGGTCAGACGCTGACGCGGGACGAGGCCATACGGCTCTATACGGCCGCGAACGGCTGGTTCCTGAACGAGGAGGATCTGCTCGGCACGATCGAGCCGGGCAAATACGCGGACCTCGCCGTGCTGAGCGCGGACTACTTCGACGAGGACGCCGTGCCGGACGAGGCGCTGAAACGCCTGCACTCGGTGTTGACGATCGTCGGCGGCGACATCGTTCACGGCAGCGCGGGGTCGTTGTAGCTGCGACCGGCCCGCTCGGCCGGGCCGCCGCTACGCGATGCCGAGCAGGGCCGCGACGTCCGGCCAGGACCTGCGGCCGTTCTCCCGCATCTCGTTCGCGAGATCGTCCGGCACCCATTCGATGAGCGCCGGCGCGAACGCAGGCCGCTCGCGCACGCGCTCGAACCACCGCTCCAGCCGGGGCAGCCTGCCGCCGCGCCACAACCCCTCCATCGACAGCGCGGCAAGCCGGTTCAGGTAAGGCGCCATCGCCGCGTCGGCCATCGAGAAACCGTCGCCGACGAGCCACTCGCGGCCGGCGAGATCCCGGTCCATCCTGTGCAGGTAGGCGTCGTAAAGCCTGATTTTGTCCGCGGCTCCGGGCGCATCGAACCCCGTCCGGATCCACTGCCATTTCAAAGTTCGCGCCTCCCGGCCCTCCGCCGGCCCGTGCGCGAGAAACTCGTCGAAGCTGCCGGCCCCGTGCCGCAGGATGGTGTGGCGGTGCGACGCGATGTAAGTCAGTGCGGAGCACGCCGGGTGCAGTTCCTCGTCGACGGCTTTAGTCCATGCGCGCACGCGTGCCCGCTCGAGCGGCGATGCCGGATAGATCGAGTGCTCCGGGAATGCGTCCTCGAGGTATTCGCAGATCACGGTCGACTCGGGGATCACGGCCCCGCCGTGTACCAGAACCGGCACGACGGCTTTCGGGTTCAACGCCAGAAACTGCGGATCGAACTGCTCGCCCTTCAGAATGTCGACGTAGCGGCTGACCCACTCGAGACGCTTCTCGGCGAGCGCGAACCGGACTTTCGCCGAGCAGGCGGAGGAACCCTGATGATACAGCTCGAGCACGTTGCCGCTTCCGGGACGCCGTCTAAAACGCCATTACAGCACGTTCGCTCCGGTCGCTCCGCGACATCGTCTGCTCCGGCCCGAACGGATCGTCCCCGTCGAGCACGACGCGCTCCGCCATCAGATACGCTGCGGCGTTCCAGGACTGGCCGACCATGCCGCTGGCCGCGAACGTCCGCCCGTGCAGCCATTCCGCGAACGCCCAGCCGCCTTCCCGGCACGCGTGCGCGAGCTTCACGAGCTCGAGCTTTGCCTCGGTGCGGCGGCCCGAGCGCGCGAGGGCCGCGATCCAGAAGCCGCCGACGACGGGCCAGATGCCGCCGTTGTGATACTGCCAGGCGAAGTTCTGCCGGTGGCGCGCCATGTACGGGCGCCACAACGGGCTCGCCTCGCGGATCGGCGCGACGACGACGCGGACCGGGTAACGCTCGTGCACGCGGGCCGCGAGCAGCGCGTCCAGCGTCCGCCGCGCGGCGGCCGGAGCCGCGGCACCGGACAGCACCGCCAGCACGTTGCCGAACACGTCGCCTTCCTCGCCGAAGAACGAAAAGTTCACGAAGCTCAGGTACAGATCCCGGCTGCGCGCCTGCTTCAGAACGTAGTCGGTGAGCAGCCTGGCCCGTCGGTATTCGGCGAGCGCCGCCGAGAACGGATGGAAGAGAGCGTTGAAGCTCGATCGCGTCGCGTCCCGATCGGCGAGCCCGAACAGCTGCTTGACGCGGTACCACAGCGCGTTCGTGTACAGCACGAAACCCGAGCGCGGCATGATGTCGGCCCAGTCGCTCGCTTCGTTCTGCTGCAGCAGGAAGAAACGCTGATGCTCCTGCGCCAGCAGCCAGTTCAGCGCGCGATCGATCTGTCGCTCGAGCCTTCGGCCGAGGCCTTCGGGCAGCCCTCTCGAGTCGAGGAACGCAACCGCGATCAGCCACCACAACGTGGAGTCGATGCAGCCGACGTACCAGAAGTCGGCTTCCTCGCGCGCGGGGTCCACGAACTTCGGGATCTGCCCGTTCGGCGCCTGATGCGCCGCCAGCGTCTCGAGTCCGCGGGCGGCTTCGCGCTCGAGCAGCTCGTCCCCGGACAGAGCCATGCCGATCGCGCAGATCGCGGCATCGCGTCCGAAAACGGCCGTGTACCGGCGATGCTGTGAGTGAGCATTGTCCGCCGCGGCAGCGATGCCGTCCTGTGTCAGATTCCGCTTCAGCAGGTCTACGGCGCGCGCGCGGCAGTCCGCGAGCAGCAGCGATTCGTCCGCGGTCCGAGTCATGGGGCCGGCATTCTAGCCGACGCCGCCGCGGCGCAGTTTGTGACGCGTCACAGCGCCGCCCCGTGCCGGACCTGCTTGACTCACGTTTTTTACCGACGGCGCCGCCGTGTTCCGACGTCTCCGCATCGCGATCCTGCTCTACGTCCTGCTGTTCGTCGCCGCCGGGCACTGGCTGACGCAGGCGCGCAGCACCGACTGGGACGGCACCCTGTGGGTGACCGTGCATCCGGTCAACGGCGACGGCAGCGCTGCGGCCGCCGAAGCGGTCGCGGCAATCGACCGGACCGATTTCACCGCCGTCGAGAGCTTCTTCGCGTCCGAGGCGCGGCGCTACGGCGTCCGCCTCGAGCAGCCGATTCGCTTCGACGTCGCCGCGCGCTCGGCCGTCGAGCTGCCGCGCCTGCCGGCCGACCCGAGCGCGCTCGACGCGGTCGCGTTCAGCCTGCGGCTGCGGTGGGCTGCCGTGAAGGCCGGCTGGAGCAGCGACCTGCCGAGCGCCGACGTGACGGTCTTCGCGGTGTTTCACGACGGCGCCGCAGACGTCGCGCTCGATCGCTCGGTCGGGCTGCGGAAGGGCATGGTCGCGATCGCGAACGTCTTCGCCGACCGCTCCGCGGCGGGATCGAACGCCGTCGTCATTGCGCACGAGTTGCTGCACACGCTCGGCGCGACCGACAAATACGAGCCGGCCGACAACATGCCGATCTTTCCCGACGGCTACGCGGATCCGGACGCGCGGCCGCTTCTGCCGCAGCGCCGGGCGGAGCTGATGGCCGGACGCATTGCGGTCGGGCGCGACGAGGCCGTGGTGCCGGGAAGCCTGCGGCAGGTCGTCGTCGGTCCCGTGACGGCCGGCGAGATCGGCTGGTCTGCTGCCGGCTCGAGCCCGTCCGGCACAGACATCAGCTCGCCGTAACCGGCCTTCGGCGCGCGCGGGTCACAGCGGAGCCGGCGAATACGCGAGTCGGGCGGCGGCCGACCCTCGCAGACCGTTCCGGCGCCGAGCTTCGCCGTATCGGCGATCTCGACGACGCTCACGCGGCCGTCGGCGGCGACGGGATCGTTCGACGGACCGGATCCGTCTGCTGCGCCGTCAGCCGCACCCGAGCGCGTCGCGAATCGCGACCGCCTCGCGCTCGAGCGCGTCGGCGTCGGCGCGGCCGAGCAGCTTTTCCGCCTGCGCTCCGACCTGATTGACGAAGCCCCCGAGCCCGCCGCAGCTGCCGCCGAGGTTCTCCGCGTCGTAATGCTCGAGCGCCGACTCCAGCTTGCCGACGAGGCTGCCGCCCGGCCGGAGCTCGCGTACCTTCTCCAGCAGGCGTGTCAGCAGCACATCGATCGGCGTCGCGATGAACGCGCGTGTGTGCGGCTCGAACACGCCGAAGGCGCGATACCAGCCCGCGACCTGGCCGGCCTCGTTGATCGCATAGCCGACGCCCTCGGTCGCGCCGAGCACGCGAACGTCGAGAGGCACGACCTCGCCGTCGCGGTAAACGAAAGGCAGATACTCGTCGTCGGCCGTGCTCGCGACACCGGTGACGTGGCCCGCTGCGTTGATCGCATAACCGATGCTGTAATCGCCCCCGAGCGTGCCGACGTCGAGCATCGCGCCGTCCGCGAAGACGAATGCGTGACTCTGTCCGTCGGACGTCGTCGAGCTGCCCGTCACGTCGGCGGCGTCGTTGACCGCGAAGCCCGCGCTGTCGTCGCCGCCGAGCGTGCCGAGGTCCTCGGCCGCGCCGTTACGGAACAGAAAGGCCCGCCGCGACCCGTTCACGCGGTACGAGCCCGTCACCTCCCCCGCCGCGTTCAGCGCGCGCAGCGCCGGCTGGATGTAGGACGAATCCGCGGCGACGAGCGGGACCGACGAGTCCTCGCTGCGCAGATAGGCGTGCGTCGCGTACTCGTTCGAATAGATGCCGGCCACCTGGCCCGCCTCGTTGATCGCATCGCCGGTGCTGTACGAGTCGCCGAGCGTGCCGAGGCCGAGCATCATTCCGTCCGTGTACAGGAACGCGTGCGTCTCGCCTTCGGGCGTCGTCGAGATGCCCGCGATCTGGCCCTGGTTGTTGATGTCGCTGCCTTTGCTGTACGCGCCGCTGATGGTGCCGAGATCGAGCATCGCACCGTCCATGTACAGAAACGCGTGCGTCTCGCCTTCAGCCGTCGTGGCGCTGCCGGTCACCTGACCGGCGTCGTTCACGGCGGCGCCGTAGCTCGACAGCCCGCCGAGCGTCCCGAGGTCGATCATCTCGCCCTCCGAGTACAGGAACGCATGGAACTCGCCGTTGGCCGTCGAGGAGTTGCCGATCACCTGCCCGGCTTCGTTGATGTCGAGCCCGACCGCCTCCTCCCCGCCGAGCGTCCCAAGATCCAGGATCTGATATGTCGGTATTTGTGCTGTGGCTGCGAGCGGCGCAAGAATTGCGACACCGGCCAACGTCCTGTTGATGTGGCCCATGAATCTCCCTTTCCGTCACTTGTGGTTTTTCCCCCATCGAGTCGCGGCGCCGTGCGTGTTGTTCGACTCGCGCTGGCAGCGGCGTGCGCAATGAGCGCAGCAGGATTCATGCCAGCGCTGCTGCGCACCGGCGCGCGCACGCTGCGCTTCGCGATACGAGCGGGCGCCGCAGCACTCGCAACGCTGCTCGCGTTCGCGGCCGCCTATGCCGGCGCCGCGCTGGTCGGCGCGTTGCTGCCCCGCAATGCAGGATGGCAGCCGCCCGGGCAAGGAGTGGAGCTGTTCGTGCGCACGAACGGCGTCCATTCCGATCTCGTGCTGCCGGCCGAGGCCGCCGGCATCGACTGGTATGCGCTGCTCCCGCCCGAGCACGTCGCCGCTCCGGCGTCGGCCGATGGATGGATCGCGATCGGGTGGGGACAGCGCGAGTTCTACCTGGAAACCGAGACCTGGGCAGATCTCGATCCCGGCACGGCTTTCGGCGCGCTGCTCGGTGGCGACGCGCTGATGCACGTCGGGCACCAGTCCCGGCCGGCGGAGTCGGCCCGGGTTCGGCCGCTGCGGGTCGGGCCGGCCGCTTACCGAAACATGGCGGATTTCATCCGCGCGAGCTTTCGCCGCGACGGGCGCGGCCGGGCGCGACCGCTGGCGGGAAGCGGCTACGGCCGGCACGACGTCTTCTACGAGGCCGAAGGCGTCTACCACGCGTTCCGCACGAGCAATCAGTGGACTGCCGACGCCCTGGCCGCGGGCGGCGTCCGCATCGGCGTCTGGACCCCCTTCGAGCAGAGCGTCATGTGGCGCTTCCGTGCCCCGCCCCCGCGAGCGGAAAGATCCGGGCGCGCTCGGACGTCCGCGCCGCAGAGGCTTCCGCGCGCCGCGCTATACTCCCGGCACGCCGCGCGGACGAGTCAAGTCACCTTCAACTTACGCCGCCGGCGCGGCGCGGGCGCGGCGGCCGGACAGGACCGGGAGGACGATCGTGAAATTACTGACGAATCTGTGGACGGCTCGGCTCCTCGTCATCGTCGGCTTCCTGGCCGGCTGGAACAGCATCGGCGCCACGATCGGCCACGTCGGCAGCGAAGCTTTTCTGCTCGTGCCCGAGGCGCCGCTCGCGCAAACGCACAGCTGGCACCATTTCTTCCGCGAGCTCGGCGGCGACTTCGGCGCCATGGCGGCGATCCTTCTGATTCTCTTCGCCGCGCCGCGCTACCGGACGCCGGTCACGTGGTGGGTCATGCTGATCCTGATGCTCGGCTTCTATGCGCCGTTCTGGGCAGGCGTGCCGTTCATGCCCGAGCTCGGAGCGCCGAACCTGAGCGCGGAGGTCAACCATTTGTCGATGGCGATACCGCCGCTGCTCGGCGCATTCCTTGCGAGGCGGCATTTCTTTGCCGCCGAGCGCGCCGCCGCCCCCGCCGCGGCGGTCCCGGATACTGCCGAGTAGCGGCCGCGCCGGCTCGCTGCGTGCCGGATCACGATCATATGCCGGTCGTCACAGGCGAAGCGCCTTCAGCGTTTTCGGTCCTGCCTCGCCGTCGGCGACGAGGCCGCTGTCCGCCTGGAACGCTCTGACCGCCGAGGCCGTCTGCGGACCGAAAACGCCGTCGAGGCTGCCGGTCGCGTATCCGCGGG
>JAFGNC010000376.1 GCA_016927175.1 Gammaproteobacteria bacterium
GGTCATCCTTCCCGCCAGCCGCCTCCCAGCGCTTTGAACAGGGCCACGAGATCCGTCGCGGCGAGCGTATGCACCCTGGCGTACGCATCCTCGGCATTGCGCAGCACGCGCTCGGCGTCGAGCAGCTCGAGCAGAGAAATGTCGCCCGCCCTGAAGCGCAGGTCGGCGAACTCGCGATTGCGCCGCGCGGCATCCACGGCCGCGGCCTGGAGATCGACCGCCGCGAGGCCGAACTGGTAGCGCGCGAGCGCCTGCTCGGCGTCGCTCAGCGCTTGCAGCACGCTGCGCTCGTACTCGAGCGCGGCCGCCTCGACGCGAGCCTCGCCGGCTTCGATCTCGGCGCGCACGCGGCCGCCGTCGAGCACGCGCCAGGAAATCGACAGGGCAGCCGTCGCAATCTGGCTGGCCGAATCGAGAAGGGTGCCGGTGGACAGCGACTGAAAGCCCGCGCCGGCGCCGAGGGTCACGCGCGGGAAGAGCTCTGCCGTGGCGATGCCGAGGTCGGCCGTGGCGGCCGCAAGCGCGCGCTCGGCCGCCCGCACGTCGGGGCGGCGGCGCAGCAGGTCGGCGCGTTCGCCGACCGGCACCGGCGCCAGCGTCACGAAATCCTCGTGCCGCTCGATCAGCGCCAGCTCCGCTTCGGGACGCTCGCCGAGCAGGAGGCCAATCGCGAGGGCGGTAGTGCGCACGGCGGCCTCGAGCGTCGGCAGCTGCGCCTCGAGCCCGCGCAGCTCCGCTTCGGCCTGAACCAGAGCGGCTTCGGGGGCGTCTCCGGCCTCGAAGCGGCGGCGCACGAGCAGGACGGACTCGCGCGCGGCCTCCACGGCGGCGCGGCGCGCGTCGAGCTCGTGCTGCGCGCCGCGCAGGCTGAAGTAGCTGCGCGCGGTCTCCGCGGCGATGGCAAGCTGCACGCCGCGTCGCTGCTCGACGGCATTCTCGGCGCGCGCCTCCGCGGCCGCGACGGCGCTGCGCGTACGGCCGAAGAAGTCCGGCTCCCAGGCGGCGTCGAAGCGCGGTTCGTAGATGGTCTGGTCGCGTTCGAGCTCCGGGATCCGGCGGATGGGCAGGGGGCCGGTTTCGCTTTGCCGGCGCCGCACGACGGATGCGCCGGCGTCGCCGACGGGATAGCGGCCGCCGGCGGCCGCCGAGCGCATGGCCCGCGCCTCCGCGACACGGGCGTCGGCCTGGCGGATGTCGAGGTTCTGCGTCAGAGCCTGCTCGATCAGGCGCTCGAGCGTCTCGTCGCCGAAACTGGCCCACCAGCGGCTCAGGTCGACGTCGACCTGCGCGTCCTCCGGGGCGAGCGTCCAGCCGGCACCGGGGTCGATCTCCGGCACGCGGTGCTCGGGCGCCGTCGCGCAGGCGCTCAGCGCTGCCGCCGCCAATGTCAGAAGTATTCGGGCGCGCATCATGTCGACCCTCCGCCTATTCCAGATTTCGTTTGACGATGACGATGGCCGCCGACAGCGTCACGAGCGCGATCACCGCCATCGGCCACGCCGCGGCCAGGATGTCCGCCGGCGGGCCGCCCTTCAGAAAGCTGCTGCGCACGATGATCAGATAATGCGTCAGCGGGTTGGCCTGGGCGATGATCTGCAGCCATCCCGGCATGTTCTCCACCGGCGTCACGAATCCCGACAGAAGCACCAGCGGCACCGCGGCCGAGAACGTGCCGAGGATCGCCTGCTGCTGAGTGCGGCTGACGGAGGACACCGTGAGGCCGATGCCGACCACCGACAGGATGAACAGCATCACGCCGCCCAGCAGCAGCGCCACGGAGCCCGTGAACGGGATGGAGAACACGAAGACGCCGGCCGAGATCATCACGCTCGCGAGCACCGTGCCGATCACGAGCGCCGGCACAGTCTTGCCGATGATGATCTCGATCGGGCGGGCGGGGGAGACGAGCAGCTGATCGAACGTGCCGAGCTCGCGCTCGCGCGCGATCGACAGCGAGGTCACCAGCAGTGCGATCAGCATCGCCAGCGTGCCGGACAGGCTCGGCACGACGAACCATTGGTAGATCAGGTTCGGGTTGAACCAGTGGCGCACGACGATCTCCGGGGGCTCGGTGCCGCGCGCCCGGGCGAGCGCAATGCCGATGTCGCCGGCGATCTGGTTCAGGTAGCCGAGCGCGACCTGGCTGGAGTTGGCGCGCCGCCCGTCCAGAATGACCTGCGCGGCCGCCGGCCGCTGCGCGGCGACGTCGCGCGAGAAGTCGGCAGGGAAGCGCAGCGCCGCGAGCACCTTGCGCCGGTCGATCAGCTCGACGATGTCGTCGGGGCGCTCGACGTACAAGATCTCGCGCACGAAGCCCGCCGCGTCGAGCCGCTGGACGAACTCGTGGGACCAGCGTCCGCCGTCCTGATCGAGCACGGCCACGCGCACGTTGTCGACCTCGAGCGTTACGGCGAAGGAGAACACCATGAGCTGGACCAGAGGCGGGCCGATCAGGACCATCCGGCTCTTCGGATCGCGCAAATAGCTCAGGATCTCCTTGACGATCTGTGCGGTCAGACGGGTGATCATCAGTCGAGGCTCTTGCGCGTCTTGAGCGCCGTGATGCCGAAGAAGACGGCGCCGATCGCCAGCATCGCCAGCATGTTGGGCAGGAATACGGACCAGGCGTCGCCGGCCAGAAAGACGGTCTGCAGCGACGCCACGTAATAACGCGCCGCGACGACGTATGTGATGCCGCGAATGATCGCCGGCATGCTGTCGATCTCGAACAGAAAGCCCGACAGCAGCAGCGCCGGCAGGAAACCGGACAGCAGAGCCACCTGCGCGGCCACGAACTGATTGCGCGCCAGCGCCGAGATCAGCATGCCCTGGCCGAGCGCCGCGACGAGAAAGGCCGAGCTCATGGCGAGCAGAGCGAGCCAGGAACCGCGCAGCGGCACGTCGAGGAGTCCGATGGCCACCAGCGCGCAGCCGAGGCTGGCGATGATGCCGAGCGCGAAGTAGGGCACCAGCTTGCCGAGCAGGATCTCGAAGATGCCGGCCGGCGTCGAGATCAGCGCCTCCATCGTGCCGCGCTCCCACTCGCGCGCCACGACCAGCGCGGTCAGCAGCGTCCCGATCATGGCCATGACGATCGCGATTGCACCCGGGATCAGAAAGCGCCGGCTCTCAATTTCCGGGTTGAACCAGAATCGCGGTGCGAGGCTTACCGGCGGCTCGGCCAGGCCGCCGCGCCCGGCGAGCCAGCTGGTGACGACGCCTTCGGCGTAGCTCGACACGAACTTCGCCGTGTTCGGCATGGAGCCGTCGGTGATGACCTGCACGATCGGGTCGCCGGTTCGCGCGGCGAGGCGCCGCTCGAAATCCTGCGGAATGACTACGAAGCCGCCGAGCTCGCCGGCCACGACGCGCGGCGCGGCCTCGCGCCGGTCGCGCGCCGGCACGGCCTCGAAATAGCGTGTCGCGCCGAAGGCAGCCGCAAGCGACTGGGCTTCGGCCGCGTCGCTCTCGAGCACGACGCCGAGGCGCACGCCCTGCACGTCCAGCGATACGGCGAACGCGAACAGAAAGAGCAGGACGATGGGCAGCACGAACGCGATCAGGATCGCCGCCGGGTCGCGCACCACCTGGCGTGTCTCCTTGCGCACGAGGGCACCGAGGCGGCGGCGTGCGGAGCGGCGCGGGGTTGGCGTGCCGTTCATGCCGCTGCCCGTGCCTCCTCGTCGGCCGCCTCGACCAGAGAAATGAACGCCTCCTCCATCGTGGGCTCCGGAAGATCCGGCGTGGCCGTGCCCGCCTTCAGCCCGTCCGGGGAATCGAGCGCGATCACCCGCGCGCGGTACATCAGCGCGACGCGGTCGCAGTACTCCGCTTCGTCCATGAAGTGCGTGGTCACGAGCACCGTGACGCCGCGACGGACCATGGCGTTGATGTGCGTCCAGAACTCGCGCCGGGTGATGGGGTCGACGCCCGAGGTCGGCTCGTCCAGGAACAGCACGGGCGGGCGGTGCATCAGCGCGCAGGCGAGCGCGAGCCGCTGCTTGTAGCCGAGCGGCAGCGCATCGGGCGAAGCGCCGAGGTAGCGCTCGAGCTCGAACGTCTCGATCATCTCGTCGATCCTGCGGGCGCGCAGCTTGCGCGCGAGCCCGTAGACGCCGGAGAAGAACTCGAGGTTCTGCCGCACGCTGAGCAGGCCGTACAGCGAGAATTTCTGCGCCATGTAACCGAGCTTGAGCTTCGCGTCGCCAGGCGCATGGCGCAGGTCGTGGCCGGCGACGAGCGCTTCGCCGGAAGTGGGCTTCAGCAGGCCGCACAGCATCTTGAACGTGGTGGACTTGCCCGCTCCGTTGGGGCCGAGCAGCCCGAAGATCTCGCCGCGCTCGACGTCGAAGCTGACGTCGTCCGTGGCGACGAAACTGCCGAATCGCTTGGTCAGATTGCGGCAGCTCACCGCGACCTCGTCTGACGCCGCGACGCGATCCATCTTCTCGGCGATCGCCGAGCGTCCGCCGGGGCCGCCGCCCAGCAGATCGATGAAGGCGTCCTCGAAGCGCGGCGCGACGGTTTCGACGACGCCGCCGCGGGACCGCACCGCTGCGGCCAGGGCGTCGGGGGATGCGCCCTCGCGCAACACCGCCCGGATCGACGCGCCCTGGATCACGCCGTCGCGCACGTCCGGCAGCTCGAGCGTCTCCGCCAGCGCGCCGCGGCGGTCGATTTCGATGCCGCGGACGGCGAAGCTGCGGCCCGCGAGGCGCGCGGTCAGTCGACGCGGGGGCCCCGCGTACTCGAGCTTCCCTTCGTTCAGCAGCAGCACGCTGTCGCAGCGCTCCGCTTCGTCGAGGTAAGAAGTGGACCAGACGACTGCCATGCCCTCGCCGCTGAGCTCCTGCACCATGCCCCACAGCTCGCGGCGGCTGACGGGGTCGACGCCGACGCTCGGCTCGTCGAGGAGCAGCACCTCGGGCCGCGCCATCAGCGCACACGCGAGGCCCAGCTTCTGCTTCATCCCGCCCGAAAGGCGGCCGGCGAGGCGCGCTTTGAATGGCTCGAGCCGCGTGAAGTGCAACAGGCGCTCGAAGGTTCGATCGAGTCCGTCTTCGCCTATATCGCGCAGCGAGGCATAGAGGCGCAGGTTCTCGATCACGGAAAGGTCTTCGTACAGGCCGAAGCGCTGCGGCATGTAGCCGGCTGCCTGATGCACGCCCGCCGCCTCGGCCACCACGTCGCAGCCGGCTACCCGGATCCGGCCGCGGCTCGGTGCCATCAGCGCCGCCATCATCCGCATCAGCGTCGTCTTGCCGGCGCCGTCTGGACCGACCAGACCGGTCAGGCGGCCACGCTCGATGACGGCGTTCATCTCCTCGATGGCCGTGAGCTCACCGAAAGTCTTCGTGACGCCGATGATTTCGACGGCCGCGGGCACGGTCATCGACTCCCGTCGGCGAGGGGTACGTGAACGGTCACCGGCATACCCTGAAGAAGCGACTCGTCTGCGTCGTCGACGGTGATGCGCAGCCGATAGACCAGGTCCGTGCGCAGCTCCGCCGTCTCGACCGATTTCGGCGTGAACTCGGCGCGCGGGGACACGAAGCCGACCCGGCCGCTGAAGATCTTATCGACGGAGTCGGTCGTGACGGTGACGGTCGTGCCGGGCGGGACTTTGCCGAGGTGCGGCTGGTCGACGTAGGCGCGCACGTACACCGGATCGCGCAGCGACAAGGTGTAGACCGGCGCGCCCTGGGCCAGCATGCTGCCCGGCTCGCGCACGCGCGCGAGCAGCATGCCGGGGGAGGGGGCCACGAGCTCCGTGTCCTCGAGCTGGGTGCGCGCCTGATCGCGGCGGGCCTTGGCGGCCGCCAGATCCGCCTCCGCAGCCGCGATCTCCTCTGCGCGGAAACCTTCTTCGGAAAGCGCCAGCGCCTCGCGCGCCGACGCGAGGCGGGCAGCCGTTTCGTCGCGGAGCGCGACGGCCGCCTCGAGCACGCGCTGGCTGCTGGCGCCGGATTCGTACAGCCCCTGCTGGCGCTCGAAGTCGCGCTCGGCCGCCCGATAAGCGGCTTCCGCCGCGCGGACGGCCGCGCGCGCGCGCTGCACTTCCTGCGGGCGGCTCCCGGTTCGGCGCAGATCGAGGTTCGCCTCGGCTTGTCGTACGCCGGCCTCGGCCACCGCCAGCGCGTCGCGGTAGGGCTCGGGGTCGAGGCGCGCGAGGGTCTCGCCGGCGGTCACTTCCTCGCCCTCCTGGTAAAGCATCTCGTCGAGTCGGCCCGGCACGCGGAACGCCAGCTCCACTTCGCGAATGTCGACGTTGCCGTAAAGGGTCAGCGGCGTCGTCGCCTCGCGCCCCGCGAGCTGAAGGTAGGCTGCCGTGGCGATCGCCGCGATGGCCACTATCGCCCCGAGCACCAGCGGTTTCTTCGGTCTCATGCAAAAGTCTCCCGCGCCACGATGGCTGTGATGTTGCGCCGTATGCGGTCCTGGATGGCGGCGATTTCAGCGCCGCCCAGCTCGCCCCATCCGAGGTGCCGCATCACCGCGGCGCGAGCAGCGCGAAACGCGAGGACCTGTCCGATGATGGTGACGGCGAGGAGCGCCGCTTGCGTGGACGACGGATCGATGCCGCCGATCCGCCCGACCAGGCGCGAGATGACACGGAACACCCGCTGCATGACGTTTGCGTACAGCACGTCGAATCCCTCCGTCGGGTCCTGCTGCTCGCGCAGGATCAGCCGTGCCCAGGGGCCCGACTCGTCGCTGGTCAGGACGACGACGAAGGCATCGGTGAGCCGGTGAAGCTGTGCCAGGCAGTGTGCGGCGCCGTCGTCGGCTTCGTGCCGGGCACTGTGACCGCGGCGATTCTCCCGAGCGGACCGAGGACGCGGCTCGCCCTCCGAGTCGTCATGGCGATCACGTTCCAGCTCCGCTTCGATGGCGCCGAGCAGTGGACCGATCCGCGCGGCGAGCGTCTCCGCGATGTGGCGAAGCGCCGCGAGATACAGCCCCGACTTCCCGCCGAAGTGGTAACCGATCAGCGCCTGGTTCACGCCCGCGGCACCGGCGATGGTACGTGTGCTGGCGGCGTCGAACCCGTCGCGGCCGAACACCTCGATGGCCGCATCGATCAGCGCGATGCGGGTCGCGTCTCCGCGTGCGGGCGGGGCAGGCGTCGGATGCTCGTTCATCAGTGCAATATCAAGTTAATCGAATGAATAAGTCAAGCGATTAAACTCGACAGCGGGATCGGTCGATTGTCGGTTGGCGGTCGACCCGAAGACAGGGATGCCCCGAGCGCGAAATAGTGTGTTCCCCGCGCCACAATCCGCGCGTCCGGCGCGTGGTTGCGGCCTCGGGAAAGTAGTGGTAGTACTACGAAACGCATCCGGTACCGGTACGCGACGGGAAGCTGACCACGCCTGAGGGCGCGGCCGGCCAGCGACGGAGGCCGGCCGCAGAGGTCGACCTGGCCAGAGAAACCGGTTCCGGGTGCCGAGGCAGCAAAGAGTACCGCGCGGGGAGGAACCAAGCGCGGAGTCAGGGGA
>JAFGNC010000377.1 GCA_016927175.1 Gammaproteobacteria bacterium
CCGTGGCGGCGCGCTGCGGCGTTGAAAATCGCTTCGAAATGCTCACGTACTCCCGTGTACGCTGCGCTTTCGAAGCGATTTTCGCCTAGCATCGCATCCACCACGGACCCTGTGCAGAGCTTCCCTAGCGCGCCTGCTGCGCCGCCGGCGGATCGAAGGCGTCGGCGTCGACGATGAAGAACTGTACGCCGCCGGGGGCGAACAGGGTCGCGGACAGGTGGCCGCTCGTCAGCGGACTGCCGTTGCGCACGTCGAAACCTTTCGCTCGCAGATACTCGACCCGGGCGCCGAGGTTGTCCGCGCGAAACGTCAGCGCCGAGGCGAAGCGGGTGGTCTCGTGCAGGCCGATGGTCAGCCCGCAGCCGTGCAGACGAACCGACGCATGCGGCGTCGGCGGCGCGCCCGCCTCCTCGAGCCCGAGCGCCGTCCAGAACCGCAGCGGCTCGTCCAGCGCGCGCGCGGCGAGGCTGAGCTCGACGAGCCGTCCACACACTGCGACGGTGCTCGTGCGCGCTTCCACCGGCGGAAACGTTCTGGCTTCGATCAGGTGAAACATGCAGCCGGCGGGGTCCCGGAACCCGGCACGGTGAAATTCGTCGTCGGCGAGCTCGAGGAACTCGAACTCGACGCCGCGCCGCCGCAGCGCCCTGACGTGGTCCTTCAGCTCCGGCCGGACGAAAACGGGCGTGATGGCGGCCGGCTCCCGTCCGCTCGCCTCGTCGGCGCCCGGCTCGTACAGCCCGATCGCGAGGCCGTCGCCTGACATGACGGCGTACGCTCCCGGCGCGATGTCGCTCGCGGGCACGTGGCTCAGGCCGAGTGACGCGTAAGCCTCGAGCGCTTCGGGGAGCGGGCTGGCGCAGATCGAGAATTCGAGCAGGGTTCCGAGCATCGCTTCAGAAATGTTCCATCCGCGCCGCTCGAGCATCGCGACGACGCTCTGCATGGACGGCGCATCCGAATCTGTCAGAATCCGCGAGTTTATCCCACGAGCCGACCCAGCCGATGGACCCAGCACCGCCCGATCACCCGTCGCGTCACGATGCGGCGGGTCCGCGCCTCGACAGCGCGAAGCCGACGTCCTCACGGCCGAAAGAGCCGCTCGTGCTGATCGCGCTGGCCGGCGTAGCGCTCCTCGTCTCCGGAATCGCGCCCTACGACCGCGCGACGTGGGCGCTCGAGGTCTTTCCGGTCGTCGTTGCCCTTGCCGTGCTGCTCGCGACGTACCGCCGCTTCCCGCTGACGCGCCTCGCGTATCGCCTGCTGTTCGTGCACGCGCTGATTCTGATCGTCGGCGGGCACTATACCTACGCGCGCGTGCCGGCAGGGTTCTGGATCCAGGACCTGTTCGATCTGGCACGCAACCACTACGACCGGCTCGGCCACGTCGCGCAGGGCTTCGTGCCGGCCATCGTCGTTCGGGAGTTGCTGATACGCTTGTCGCCGCTCGCGCAAGGCGGGCTGTTGTGGCTGACCGTGACGAGCATATGCCTCGCGTTCAGCGCGCTGTACGAGCTGCTCGAATGGGGCGTCGCCGTCGCTGCCGGCGGCGGCGCCGTCGAGTTTCTCGGCACGCAGGGCGATCCGTGGGACGCGCAGTGGGACATGTTCCTGGCGCTGACCGGCGCGCTCGCCGCGCAATGGCTGCTCGGCCGAGTGCACGACCGCCGGCTCCGCGCGCTGCCCGCCTGACGCGCCGCGCGGAGCGCCCTTGCGATGCTGCAGCAGCTGGCGGGCATTCTGCTACCGGTATTCACGCTGGTCGGCGTTGGGTACGGATGGCGGCGCCTCGCGATCCCTTTCGACCGCGAGTTCGTGACGCGCGTGATCATGAACATCGCGGGGCCCTGCCTGATCGTGGACAGCCTGTCGAGCCTGTCCCTGCCGCTCGATCTGTTCATGACGATGGTCGCGGCGTCGATCGCGATGTTCGCCGTGACGATCGCGGCCGCATTCGTGCTGCTGAAGGCGCTGAAGCTGTCGATCCGCTCCTATCTGCCGGCCCTCGGCATCGGCAACACGGGCAATCTCGGGCTGCCGCTGTCGCTTTTCGCTTTCGGCGACGAAGGCCTCGCGCTCGCCGTGGCCGTCTACGTCATGAACTCGGTCGGTCAGTTCACGCTGACGCCGATGCTGCAGAGCGGCAGCCCCGCGCTGAAGACGCTTGCGACGACGCCCGTGGTCTACGGCGCGCTGATCGGCGCCGTGCTGCTCGGTGCGGACGCAGCACTCCCCGAATGGCTCGCGACGACGGTCGGCCTGCTCGGCGACCTGATGATTCCGCTGATGCTGCTCGCGCTCGGCAACACGCTCGGCGGGCTGCACGCGAGGCGGATGCCGCTCGCGGTCGGCCTCGGCACGATCCGGCTCGCGCTCGGCTTCGGCGTCGCGCTCGGCGTCGCCGAGATCTTCGGCCTCGACGGCGCGGCCCGCTCTGTGCTCGTGCTGCAGGGCGCGATGCCGGCCGCCGTGTTCAACTACCTCTTCGCCGCGCGCTACGGGCGCGATCCGGAGGACATCGCGGGCATCGTGCTCGCGTCGACCGTCATCGCAGCGCTGATCATGCCTTTCCTCGTGTCGTACCTGCTGTGGCTTGCCGGATGAGCCGACTCCGGTTGCACCGGCGCCGGACTCGCGCCGGCGCTCTCGCTGCGCGGGTGCCGCGCGTCCGGCGGTCGGGTGTCTCGTCCCCCGCGACGGACACGCCCGCCGTCACGCCGCCTCGACGATCGCCGTGACGCCCATGCCGCCGGCCGTGCAGACCGAGATCAGCCCGCGTCCGCTGCCGCGCTCCGCCAGCAGTTTCGCCACCGTCGCGAGCAGCCGCGTGCCGGTGGCGGCGAAAGGATGCCCGATCGCGACGCTGCCGCCCTTGACGTTCAGCTTCTGCCGGTCGATCGACCCGAGCGCTGCATCGCGGCCGAGCTTTTCGCGGCAGAACTCTTCCGACTCCCAGGCCTTCAGCGTCGCGAGCGTCTGCGCGGCGAAGGCCTCGTGGATCTCGTAGTAATCGAAATCCTGCAGCGCGAGGCCCGCCTCCGCCAGCATGTCCGATACGGCGTAGGCAGGCGCCATCAGCAAACCTTCCTTGCTCACGAAATCGACGGCCGCCTCGCGCGCGTGCGTCAGGAAGGCCTGCACGGAAAGCCCGCGCTCGCGGGCCCAGTCCTCCGACGCGAGCAGCACGGCCGACGCGCCGTCGGTCAGCGGCGTGCTGTTGCCGGCCGTCAGCGTGCCGTTGCCGCTTCGGTCGAAGACGGGCTTCAGCTTGCCGAGCTGCTCCAGACTCGTGTCGGGCCGGATGTTGTTGTCCATCGTGACGCCGCGGTATTCGACGAGCAGGTCGCGGTAGAACCCTTCCTCGTACGCCTTGACCGCATTGCGATGACTCGTGAGCGCGAGCTCGTCCTGATCCTGCCGGGAGATCTGCCATTGTTTCGCGGTGATCTCCATGCTCTCGCCCATGGAAAGGCCGGTGCGCGGCTCGACGACGCCGGGAAGCACGGGCTTGAAGTGCTTCGGGCGCAGCCGCAGCCACGGCGCAGCGCGCTGCCCGAGGCTGCGGCCGCGCGAGCTCTCGAGCAGGATCGTGCGCAAGCCCTCGTCGTGGACGATCGGCACGTCGCTGATGCTGTCCGTGCCGCCGCAGATGCCGGAATCGATCGTGCCCACGGAGATCTTCGCGCCGATCGCAATGGCCGCCGACAGGCTCGTGCCGCACGCGCGCTGGATGTCGAAGGCCGGCGTCTCGGGAGCGAGGCCGGACGAGAGCGTCGACTCGCGCGCGAGGTTCCAGTCCCGGGAGTGCTTGATCACGGCCCCGAGCGACACGTCGCCGAGGCGCTCGCCGCGCAGGCCGAACCTGTCGACGAGACCTGACAGCGCGGCGCTCATCATGTCCTGATTCGAGGCGTCCCTGTACGCGGTATGAGCGCGGCAAAAGGGTATGCGTGCTCCGCCCACGATGGCGACGCGACGAGCCGGTTGATTCCGCATCAATCTCTCCTGATTGCGCTTGCTTGAATGCTCATAGATACCAGCGTCACTGCCCGAAAGTCGGCCCGCCGTTTCGAAGGAACAGCCGTTCCTCGTCCGTGTCGGAGCGGTTCAGGTGACGGTTCCGGTGCGGGAAGCGGCCGAAGCGCTCGACGATGTCGCGATGCACTCGCGCGTACTCGAGAAAGCGGCCGAGCATCGGGCCGACGGGCGGGTCAGGATGCTCGGCCGCCAGGGCTTCGTAAGCCTGGACGGAGCGCTCCTGCGCCGGTAAGGATTCCGCGTGCTGAAGCGGCAGATAGAAGAATGCCCGCTCGAGCGCAGGCAACTCCCGGTCCATGCGCCGGTCGATCCCGCTCGAGGAGAGTGCGGCTGCCTTTCCGTCCTGCTCGAACGCCGCCGCGCTGCCCCTTTGCAGGTGACGGGGCACCTGATCGAGCAGAAGAATCAGCGCGAGCCTGCCTCGCGCACTGTCGGCCCAATGGTCGAGCTCTCCCGCGGCCGCCGCCCTCGCGGCGTCGCCGAAGCGCGCGCGAACGTCGCGGTCGACGGCTTCGCCGCCGTCGAACCACCGCGAAAACAGTGCTTCCGCCTCCTCGTCGGTACGGGGCTCGGGGCCGAACCAGTGGTCCAGAAGGCGGCCGATCGGGTCTTCCATCGCCACTACTACATTACGTGTTGCAGCAACCGAGGCCAAGCGTCGCGGCGAGCGACTTGCACTCTGCGGCAACCGGACTCAAGCTGCGGCCGCGAAGGAGGGGCTCGAAGCGAGTCCGGCCCGGGACCGATCTTCGGCTTCTGCGACGCAGGTCGCGGCCGGGCCGCTCGAAAAGTCAAAAAGTGCATGGCAGACACATGTAAGGTGAGACCCTCCCGGTGAGAGCCCCGTACCTCGCCGCGCTGCTCGCTTTGACCGCCACAAGCTGCGGCCAGCGGGCCGGCCCCGAGCAGGAGCTGCGAGAGCTGATAGCCGAGGCCGAAGACGCGGCCGAGGCCCGCGACACGGGACATTTCCGCGATCTTCTGTCGCGCGATTATCTCGACGCCCGAGGCCGCACGCGCGACGATCTGATCGGCGGGCTGCGCGCCTACTTCCTGACGCACCAGCGGGTCGAGATCCTTACGCGCGTGGAGGAGATCGAGATCCGGAAGGACGAGGTCGCGCGGGTCGTCCTCGGCGTCGTGTCGATGAGCCGCAGCGGCGGGCGGTTCGGCGGCGACGTCGAGCGTATCGAGCTCGAGCTCGTGCGCGAGGACGGCGACTGGCGGATCATCGGCGCAAGCTGGAGGTGACATGACCGAAGTGAACACGAACGATCGCAGGTGCCCCGGTCTCGCACGGCGAAAAGTGCTCGCCGGCGCGGCCGCCGCGCTGGCCGCCACGCTGGTCGCCGGATGCTCGTCGATGCCGCCGCTGTCCGTCGAGGCGCCCGAGGTGCGCCTGGCGTCGCTGACTCTGCGCGAGGCGACGCTCGATGCGCAGCGTTTCAGCGTGGGGCTCCTGGTCCGCAACCCGAACGCCGTGCCGATCCCGATCGAGCAGGTCAGGTTCTCGGCGAGGCTCGCGGGAGGCGGAACTCTGCAGGGCCGCTCGGTCGAACCGTTCACGCTGGCGCCGGGCGGTACCGAGACAGTCCAGCTCGACGTCGACAGCGACCTCGTGTCGTCGCTGTCGCGGCTGCTCGCGCTCGTGCAGGGGCCGGGCTCGACGATCAGCTACGATCTCGACGGCCTCGTCGAGCTGTCCCGCGGGCTGAACCGGACGCTGCCGTTCAACTATCGCGGTGAGATCGCGCTGTCGATGCCTGCGCGTTAAACGCTTGGGGCGGCCGGGGCCGCCCGCCCGGAGTGCACGGAGCGGATGTCGCTCAGAAACCAGTTGCTCGCTTTCGGTTTGCTGACGCTGGTGCTGCCGTGGGCGGGCTATCGTTACGTCCAGGAGCTCGAGGCGGCGTTGCGCAGCGGCCTCGAGCAGGCGCTTCTCGCGAGCGCGGGCACGGTCGGCGCCGCGCTCGACGAGCAGGCCGTGCTGCGCCGCGCGGCCGCGGCGGAGCGAGACGGTAGACGCCGCGGCGACAAGGTCTATGGCGCGCCGCTGCACGCGGCCCCCCGTATCGACGGCGTTCGCGACGACTGGGACCTCGGCGGCGACGCGGCCGTCGCGCTCGGCGCCGCACACCGCTTCTTCGCCGGCGTGCACGAGCGCCACGCTTACCTCTACGTCGACGTGCGTGACGACGAGCTGGTCCAGCAGGCTTCGCCGGGCGAGACGCCTTATGGCGATCGGCTGCTGCTCGTCGTCGAGCCGCAGCCGGGCGCGCCGGAGTGGCTGCTGCTCTCGGCACGGGCGCCCGGCGCCTTCCGCACGCAGTTGACCGCGCCGCCGCGGTTCGCGCCGAGCGGGGAATACGAAGACCGGATTTCGGCGGCGTGGCAGGACACGCCGGGGGGGTATGCGGTCGAGATGCGCGTGCCGCTCGGCCTGATCGGCGATGCCCTCGGGCTCGCCGTCGTGGACGTGGACCCGGCGGGCGTCGGTCCCGCCGGCATGGACCCCGCCGGCGTTGATCCCACCGGCCTTGCTTCGGCCGGCGTGGATCCGGCCGGCGTCGGTCCGGCCGGCGTCGATCCCGCCGGCGTCGGTCCTTCGGGCGCCGCGCGGGCGGCGGGTGCCTCGCCGGCCGAGCCCGGCTACTCGATCGACCTGGTCGCGAGCTTCGACGTGAGCATGGCGCTGCCCGGCCGCTTCGTCCACCAGCGTCGGGAGCTCGAGCAGATCGTCGCGCAGTTCGGCCAGGCCGGCGACCGCTTCCGGGTGCTGGATCGGGACGGCTGGGTGCTGTCCGATACCGGCCGGCTGCCCGGCCCGCCGCGGCAGAGCACGCCGGCCGCCGGGGGACTCGCCGGAGACCTGATCCGCCTGCTGCTGCGCCGCGACGATCCGGACTATACGCAGCTCGAGCGACCGCCCGGGCGTCTGGCCGACGGGCCGCTGCGCGCCGCGCTGCGCGGCACCCCCGCGGCGGCCTGGTACCGCGACGGCTCGGGCGAGAGCACGATCGTCGCGGCAGCCGTGCCGATCGCGACCGAGAACGAAATCCTCGGCGCCGTGCTGCTCGAGCAGGCGAGCGATCCGATTCTGACGCTGACGAATCAGGCGCTGATGCGGCTGCTGAGCTTCACGCTGATCGCGACCTTCGTAGCCGCGGCCGGCCTGCTCGGCTTCGCGACGCTGCTGTCCTTCCGCGTGCGGCGGCTGGCGCGAGCGGCCGAGTCGGCGCTGGGCCCCAAGGGCGAGATCGACGCGACGCTGCCCGGGCGCTCCGCGCCGGACGAGCTCGGCGACCTGACGCGCAGCTTCGGCCGTCTGCTCGAGCGCTTGCGCGAGCACACGCACTATCTGCGCACGCTGACGGGCAAGCTTTCGCACGAGCTGCGGACGCCGCTCGCGGTCGTGTCGACGTCGCTCGACAATCTCGAGCACGAGGTCGATTCGCCGGCGGCGCGGCCCTATCTCGACCGCCTGCGGGACGGCGCCGGCCGGCTCGACTCGATCCTGGCCGCGATGAGCGAGGCGACGCGCATGGAGCAGGCGATCGGCGATACGGCGCCGGAGCGCTACGATCTGGCGGCCGTCGTGCGGTCCTGCCGCGAGGCTTACGTCGACGTCTATCCCGACCGGAAGCTCGAGCTCGCGATCGACACGCGTGATGCGACCGTCGTCGGCTCCGGAGAGCTCGCGGCGCAGCTGATCGACAAGCTCGTCGACAACGCCGTCGGCTTCAGTCCGCCCGGCAGCGTGATCGGTATCGCGCTCGCGGAGAGAGGCGACGAGCTCGAGCTCGCCGTCACGAACCGCGGCTCGAGCCTGCCGGAGGAGATGCGCGAGCAGCTGTTCGACTCTCTCGTCTCATTGCGGGAAGATCGCGACGGGCGGCCGCATCTCGGCCTCGGGCTCTACATCGTGGCGCTGATCGCCGACTTCCACGGCGGCCGCGTCGCGGCCGACAATCTGCCGGACGGGAGCGGTGTCGTGTTCCGCGTCGCGTTTCCGAAATCGCGCCGGTGAGGCGCGCATGCGGGAGCCTTCGTCGCGGCGACGGCGCGAAAAGGGGTCAGAAACGCGAAAAGGGGTCAGGGCCCTTTTTCCCGAATAAAGGGCCCTGACCCCTTTTCC
>JAFGNC010000054.1 GCA_016927175.1 Gammaproteobacteria bacterium
ACTCCGATCGTGACGTTCTCCCACGGCTCGTTGACGAGCTGTGAGTAGCGCGGCACGGGCTCGTCGAGCGACGTCGAGTCCCGCTCGTCGAAGCCGGCCATGGCCTCGAGCAGCAGCGCGGCGTCCTCGGCCGTGCGGGTCAGCGTGCCGGCCTGATCGAGGCTCGAAGCGAACGCGATCATGCCGTACCGCGACACGCGCCCGTAGGTCGGCTTCAGCCCCGTGATGCCCGACAGCGCGGCGGGCTGGCGGATCGAGCCGCCGGTGTCGGTGCCGGTCGCGGCCGGCGCGAGGCGCGCGGCGACGGCCGCGGCCGAGCCTCCCGAGGAGCCGCCCGGCACGAGGTCGCGGTTCCACGGGTTCCTGACCGGGCCGTAGTAGCTCGTCTCGTTCGACGAGCCCATCGCGAACTCGTCCATGTTGGTCTTGCCGAGCATCACGCAGCCGGCGCTTTTGAGGCGCCCGACGACCGTCGCGTCATAAGGGGACACGAAGCCGTCGAGCATGCGCGAGCCGCAGGACGTCCTGACCCCGGCCGTGCAGAAGATGTCCTTGTGCGCGAGCGGGACGCCCGTCAGCGGCGCCGCCGTGCCGTCGGCGAGGCGGCGGTCGGCCGCGGCGGCGGCGGCGAGCGCCTCGTCGCGCGTGGCGGTCACGAAGGCGTTCAGGTCAGGGTCGAAGCGCTCGATGCGCTCGAGGTGGTGCCGCGTCAGCTCGAGCGCCGAGAAACGCCGCGCCCGCAGCGCATCAGCGAGCTGTGCGAGAGTCAGGTCGTGCATCGTGTTGTCGTCGGTCGATGGTCGGGGCGTGATGACGGGGGCCGGACGGCGGGGTCGCGCGTGACCGGCGTCACTCTATGACTTTGGGAACGAGATACAGGTCACGCTCCACGGCCGGCGCGTTCTTCTGATACAGCCCGTGCCGGTCGCTCTCGGTCACGACATCGTCCCGAAGGCGCTGCGGCCGGTCGAGAGGGTGCGCCATCGGCGTCACGCCGCTCGTGTCGACCGCCTTGAGCCGGCCGACCATGGCGACGATGTCGGACAGCTTCGCGGAGACGTCGGCGGTTTCTTCAGCTGCGATCTCGAGCCTCGCGAGCTCGCAGAGCTTGGCGATGTCTGTGGGGTCTAAAGACATGGTCGTCGGCGGTGACGCAGATCTCATTAGACTATACACGTCGCTTGCCGATTGTCCTACCCGTTGCTAAAGTCGCGGCACTTATCTCCCCCGCGGTTTTGCCTCCAGATGTTGAAGAGTTTTCTCGGGTATTTCTCGAACGATCTATCCATAGATTTAGGGACCGCGAATACTCTGATTTACGTCCGAGGCCGCGGCATCGTCCTGAACGAGCCGTCCGTCGTCGCGATTCGCGAAGAGTCGGGCCGAGGCGGCAAGGTGCTCGAAGCCGTCGGCGCCGAAGCGAAGAGCATGCTCGGCCGCACGCCGGGCCATATCACCGCCATCCGCCCGCTGAAGGACGGCGTCATCGCCGACTTCAACGTGACGGAGAAGATGCTGCAGTACTTCATCAAGAAGGCGCACGGCTCGCGGTACTTCCGGCCGAGCCCGCGCGTGCTGGTCTGCGTGCCCTACGGCTCGACGCAGGTCGAGCGGCGCGCGATCAGGGAGTCGGCGGAAGGCGCCGGCGCGCGCAAGGTCTACCTGGTCGAGGAGCCGATGGCCGCCGCGATGGGCGCCGGGATGCCGGTGCACGAGGCCCGCGGCTCGATGGTGCTCGACATCGGCGGCGGCACGTCCGAGGTCGCGGTCATCTCGCTGAACGGCATCGTCTATGCCGCCTCGGTCAGAATCGGCGGTGACCGCTTCGACGAAGCGATCACGAACTACATCCGCCGCAATTACGGCATCCTGATCGGCGAGGCCACGGCGGAGCGCATCAAGCACGAGATCGGCTCGGCCTATCCGGGGCAGGAAGTCAAGGAAATATCCGTCAAAGGCCGCAATCTTTCCGAAGGCGTCCCACGCGCCTTCACCCTCAACAGCAACGAAATTCTGGAAGCGTTACAGGAGCCCTTGCAGGGCATCGTCGGAGCCGTCAAAGTCGCCCTCGAGCAGACGCCGCCGGAGCTCGGCGCCGACGTCGCCGAGCGGGGCATCGTGCTGACCGGCGGCGGCGCTCTGCTGACGGACATCGACAAGCTGCTGACCGAGGAGACCGGGCTGCCGGTCGTCGTGGCCGACGACCCGCTGACCTGCGTCGCGCGCGGCGGCGGCAGGGTGTTGGAGTTGTTGGACGAGTACGGACCGGCCGCTTTCTCCGTAGAGTGACCGTCCGAGCCTGAGGGGGGGCTTTAAGGGCCGCGTGAGCGGCGAACGGCATGGGCGCTCCAGGTAAATCGGGGGACGGTGTCGGCCGGGGAGGGCTTCCCCTCGGCGTGCGTTTCCTGCTGCTCGCCCTCTTGAGCTGCACCCTGATGGTGCTCGATCACCGCGACCGCTACGCCTCCGAGCTGCGCCAGGCGCTTTCCCTCGCCGTCTACCCGATTCAGCTCGTCGTCGACGCGCCTTTCAGCGCATGGCAGTGGGCGACGGAGTCGCTGGCCGACCGGCGAGCGCTGCTCGAGGAGAACGAGCAGCTGAAGCGCGACCAGCTGCACGCGAGCGCCCGGCTGCAGCGGCTCGCGGCCCTCGAGGTCGAGAACGCGCGGCTGCGCGAGCTGCTCGAGTCGACGGCGAGGCTCACGGACCGGATGCTGGTCGCCGAGATCCTCTCCGTCGACCTCGACCCTTACCGGCAGCGCTTCAACCTGAACCGCGGCGCGGCGGACGGCGCCTACGTCGGCCAGGCGCTGCTCGACGCGAGCGGCGTCGTCGGCCAGCTGGTCCGGGTCGGCGCGCTGACGTCGGAGGCCGTGCTGATCACGGACGCCGACCATGCCGTGCCGGTCGCGATCAATCGCAACGGCCTCCGGACGATCGCCGTCGGCACGGGCGACAGCGGCCGGCTGCGGCTGCCCTATCTGACGCACAGCGCCGACGTCGAGGTCGGCGACCTGCTCGTGTCCTCGGGGCTCGGCGGCGTATTCCCGGCCGGCTATCCCGTCGGGCACGTGGTCGAGGTGAGGGCGCGCCCGGGGCAATCGTTCGCCGAGGTCATCGCCGAGCCCGCCGCGGCGCTCGACCGGGACCGCGAGGTCCTGCTCGTCTGGACGGCCGACGACGAGGACGAGCCTGCGGCGACGACCCGGACCGACGGCGAGCCCGACGGAGAATCCGAAACAGAGCAGAACCTGGCGGAGGCGCGGTAGATGGGCCGCGGCATCGATTTCGGCCAGATCTTCGCGCTGATCGCGGTGCTGGCGCTGGCCGTCGTGCCGCTGCCGGATTCGATCGCGCCGTACCGGCCGGCCTGGGCGGCCGTCGTGCTGATCTACTGGTCGCTCGCGTCGCCGCGCCGCGCGGGGTTCATCGCGACGTTTCTGACCGGCCTCGCGCTCGACGCGCTGTCCGGCACGCTGATCGGCCAGCACGCGCTCGCGCTGCTGATCGTCGTGTACGTGACGCGCAAGCTGTACCTGCGGCTGCGCGCGTTCCCCGTTTCGCAGCTCGCGCTGTTCGTCGCGATGCTGCTCGCCGTCTATCAGTTCGTGCTGTTCTGGATGGACGGCGTGGCCGGCCGCGCCGTGTCGGGTCTCGAGACCTGGGCGCCGGTGCTCGGCGGCACGCTGCTGTGGATCGCGATGTGGTCGCTGCTCGACCGCGGCCGGCGGGAAGCGCCGGCGAGGCTGTAGGCGAATGGCGAAGCGCTTCCAGAAGCTGAAGGACCACTGGCGCGAGCAGCGCCTGTTCTTCTCCCGCGTCATCGCCGCCGCCGTCGTCGTCGTGCTGCTGACGGGCGTGCTCGTCGCGCGGCTCGTGCACCTGCAGGTCATCGAGTACCAGCGCTTCAGCGACCTGTCGCAGGACAACCGGCTTCGGATCGAGCCGCTCGCGCCGACCCGCGGCCTGATCTTCGACCGCAACGGCCTGATCATCGCGGAGAACCTGCCCACCTGGCAGCTCGTCGCGATCCCGGAGCAGATCGGCGACCTGGACGCGGCGCTGGCCGAGCTCGAAGAGCTCGGGCTCGTGGAAGCGTCGGAGCACGCCGTGCTCGCGGATCTCGTGCGCTCGCACCGCGGCTTCGAGCGGGTCAAGCTGCGCAACCTGAACGAGACGCAGGCGGCGCGGTTCGCCGTCCGCCGTCACCGCTTCCCCGGTATCGACATCCAGGAAGGCCTGGTCCGCTACTATCCTTTCGGCGAGGCGAGCGCGCACGCCGTCGGCTACGTCGGCAGCATCAGCACGCGCGACCTCGAGCGCATCGACCGCCGGGCCTACGCGGCGACGTCCCACATCGGCAAGACCGGCATCGAGCGCAGCTACGAGGATCTGCTGCACGGTCAGGTCGGGTACCGGCAGCAGGTCGTCAACGCGCAGGGGCGCATCCTGCTCGATCCGGCTTCCGCCGACGCGCAGGCGAGCGCGAGCTGGGAGCTCGAGACGAAGTGGCCGGTGCCGGGCGACAACGTCGTGCTGTCGCTCGACATGCGCCTGCAGCTCGCGACGCACGAGGCGCTCGCCGGCGCCCGCGGCGCGGCGATCGCGATCGATCCCGCGAACGGCGACGTGCTCGCGCTGGTCAGCACGCCGTCTTTCGACCCGAACCGGCTCGCGGGCGGCCTGAGCCGCTCGGACTTCGCGACGCTGAACGCGGACCTCGACATGCCGATGTTCAATCGCGCGCTCGCCGGTCAGTATCCGCCGGGCTCGACCGTGAAGCCGTTCTTCGGGCTCGCCGCGCTGCAGCTCGAAAGCTCTCTCGCGCACGAGGACATCAGCTGCCCCGGCTTCTTCACGCTGCCCGGTCACAGTCACCGGTATCGCGACTGGCGCCCGCAGGGGCACGGGCCCGTGGACCTGCGGGGCGCGATCGTGCAGTCCTGCGACGTCTATTTCTATCGTCTCGCCGTCGATCTCGGCATCGATCGGCTGGAGCAGACCATGAAGGCTTTCGGCTTCGGCGCGCCGACCGGGCTCGACATCATGGGCGAGCGGGCAGGGGTCGTGCCGTCGCGCGAATGGAAGCGGGAGTACTTCCCGCAGCCGGAGGACAAGGTGTGGTTCCCGGGCGAGACGGTCATCACCGGCATCGGCCAGGGCTTCACGCTCGTGACGCCGCTGCAGCTCGCGCACGCGACGGCCGTGCTGGCGGCGCGCGGCGCGAGCTACCAGCCGCGGCTGCTGATCGGCACGGAGGACGCGGTCAGCCGCGACGTCGACTGGGCGGAGCCGGCCCCGCTCGGCGCGGTCGAGGCGTCCGAGGAGCACTGGGCCGCGATTCATGACGCGATGGTCGGCGTGACCAAGGACCTGCGCGGCTCGGGCCGTACGTCGATGCTCGGCACGAGCTATGTCGTCGCCGGCAAGACCGGCACGGCACAGGTCTTCACGGTCGCGCAGGAGGAGAAGTACGACGCCGACGAAGTCGACGAGCGGCTGCGCGATCACGGGCTGTTCATCGCCTTCGCCCCGGCCGAAGCGCCGCGGATCGCCGTGGCGGTCGTGATCGAGAACGGCGGCGGCGGCAGCAGCGCGGCGGCGCCGGTCGCGCGCAAGATTCTGGACGCGTATTTCGCCGAAGGTGTCGAAGCCGCCGCGGCCGAGGCCGGCACGGCAGCGATCGGCCGCCGCGCCGCCGGCATCAGCGCGCCGAGCTTCGGCGCGCTGGCGGCGGCGCTCGGGCCGGCGGAGCCGCAAGGGGAGGCGACGCATGTCCCTCGGTAGCGTCGAGTGGGGCGACAAGACGCGCAAGACGCTCGGCGGCCCGCCGCTGCTGCGTAATCTGGTCGTCGACATGCCGTTGCTCGTGACGCTGTTCGCGATCGCGGGGCTCGGGTTCGTCGTGCTGTACAGCGCGAACGGCGAGGATCTGTCCGGCGTCGCGCGGCAGAGCGTGCGCCTGTCGGTCGGCCTCGCCGCCTTCCTGGTCATGGCGCAGATTCCGCCGCGCTACCTGCGGCTGTGGACGCCGTGGCTCTACTGCGCCGTGCTCGGTCTGCTGCTCGCGGTCATGGTCGAAGGCGAGATCGGCAAGGGCGCGCAGCGCTGGCTCGATCTCGGCGTCGTTCGCTTTCAGCCGTCGGAGCTGATGAAGCTCGCCGCGCCGATGATGGTCGCATGGTTCCTGCACGATCGGACCCTGCCGCCGACGATGCCGCAGCTGCTCGTGCTGATGCTCGTGATCCTCGTGCCGGCAGGGATGATCGCCGAGCAGCCGGATCTCGGCACGGGTCTGCTGGTCGCGTCGGCGGGCATACTGACGGTGCTGCTCGCCGGCGTCAGCGTGCGCATCATCGCCGGCATCGGAGCGCTCGCGCTCGTCGCGGCTCCGGTGCTGTGGGTCTCGATGATGGACTACCAGCGCGCGCGCGTGATGACGTTCCTGAACCCGGAGTCCGATCCGCTCGGCGCGGGTTACAACATCATCCAGTCGAAGATCGCGATCGGTTCCGGCGGGATGTTCGGCAAAGGCTGGCTGAACGGAACGCAGGCGCATCTCGAGTTCCTGCCCGAACGCTCGACGGACTTCATCTTCGCCGTCATGGCCGAGGAGTTCGGGCTGCTCGGGCTGTCCGTGCTGCTCGTGCTGTATCTGGTGCTGGTCGGCCGCGGCCTGTACATCGCCGTGCAGGCGCAGGACACGTTCAGCCGTCTGCTCGCGGGTGCGATCAGTCTGACGTTCTTCGTCTACGTGTTCGTCAACGCCGGCATGGTGTCGGGGCTGCTGCCCGTCGTCGGTGTGCCGTTGCCGCTCGTCAGCGCCGGCGGCACGTCCATGGTGACCTTGATGGCATGTTTCGGTATTCTCGCTTCGATACACGGCCACAGGAAGTTGTTAGCCGCATGACATTTTCGAAGTCGCCGGGCAGCCGTCGAGTCTCTCCCTGTTCGACAGGTGCTTCGATCGGTTCCTCGATCGTGTCATCGATCGCATCGTCCGTTGCCGTCGCATGCATCGCGCTCGCCGCGCTCGCCGCGCATGCCGACGAGGACGGCGCGCCGCGGGTGGATGCCGCGGCAGTCGATCGCGCGAAGGCCGAGTTCGCCGAGCGGATGGCCTCGAAGCACGGCTTCGACGCGGAAGAGGTCGCGGCGACGCTCGACGGGGCCGAGATCCACACGCGGATACTCGAGACGATCTCGAGACCCGCGGAGCGGGTCGTGCCGTGGCACGAGTACCGCGACATCTTCCTGACGGAGCAGCGTATCGCGGCCGGCGCGAAGTTCTGGCGCGAGCACGCCGCGAAGATCGACGCGGCCAGCGAGCGCTACGGAGTCGCGCCGGAGATTCTGGTCGCGATCATCGGGGTCGAGACGTTCTTCGGGGAGCGGATGGGCAGCTACCGCGTGCTCGACGCCCTCGCGACGCTCGCGTTCGCGTATCCGCCGCGCGCGAGCTTCTTCGCGTCGGAGCTCGAGCATTTCATGCTGCTGTCGCGCGACGAGGGCGTCGATCTGCTCGACGCCCTTGGCTCCTATGCCGGCGCGATGGGCGCCGGGCAGTTCATCCCTTCGAGCTTCCGTGCCTATGCCGTCGATGCGAACGACGACGGGCGGCGCGATCTGTGGCGGGACTGGGAGGACATCCTGGCCAGCGTCGCGAACTATTTCAAAGTGCACGGCTGGCGCGATGCGCAGCCCGTCGCCGACCCGGCGATGCTGTCCGAGTCATGGTCGGGGCACGAGCCCGAGAACAGCCTGAACCTGAACCACACCGTCGCTGCGCTGCGCGAGCTCGGCTACGCGTTCGCGCCCGAGCGCGACGGCGACGCGAAGGCGACCATCCTGGCGCTCGAGGGATCCGACGACTCGAGCGAGTACTGGGTCGGCTACCACAACTTCCACGTGATCACGCGCTACAACCGGAGCGTCAAGTACGCGCTCGCGGCGCATCAGCTGAGCCAGGCCATACTGGCCGAGTACCGGCGCGCGGGCGAGTCGCTCGCGGCGCGGAGCGACGTGCCGTGACGGCCGCGCGGGCCGCGGCGATCGCTGCGCTGCTGCTCGCGGCGGCGCTCGGGTCGGGGTGCGCGTCGCGGCAGGCGGTGCCGTCGACGGCCGATACGACCCGCAGCATCGTGAGCCCGCCGCGCAGCGCGCGCGGCAACCCGCCGTTTTACGAGGTGCTCGGCAAGCGCTACCACGTGCTCGACTCGAGCGACGGTTACAAGGAGCGGGGCATCGCGTCGTGGTACGGCCGCGACTTCCATACGCTGCCGACGTCGAGCGGCGAGCCTTACGACATGTATGCGATGACGGCGGCGCACAAGACGCTGCCGCTTCCGACCTGGGTCGAGGTCACGAACCTCGCGAACGGCCGGCGCGTCATCGTCAGGGTCAACGACCGCGGCCCGTTCGTCGACGACAGGATCATCGACCTGTCCTACAGCGCGGCCGAGGCCCTCGACATGATCCGCGACGGCACGGCCCGGGTAGAGGTGCGCGCGCTCGGAGCGCCGCGGCGCGAGCCGGTACAGGCGAGCACGTCGAGCCGCGGCGGTTTCTCGCTGATCAGCGATGCCGCGGCCGCGACCGTGGAGCCGCCGCCGCAGCCGGAGCGCATGTTCGTGCAGGTCGGCGCGTTCTCCGAGCACGCGAACGCGGCGAGGCTTGTGGACCGGCTGCAGGACGGCGGCTTCGACAACGCCTTCATCGCGTCGAATGCCGGCCAGGACGACCTGCACCGTGTCCGCGTCGGGCCGGTCAGGGACGTGGCGGAGTTCGACCGCGTCACGGACGGCCTGCGCCGCATCGGCGTCGGCGGAACACGGCTCGTCGTCGATTACTGACCGTGGGCGGATGAGGCTTCCGCCGCTGTTCCGCCCGTGGCTCGCGGCGGCCGCGCTGATCGCGGCCGTCTCGATCGGGCGCGCCGAGCCCGCCGCCGAAACGCCCCCGCCGCCGCCCGACGTCGCAGCGAAAGCCTGGTACCTGGCGGACTTCAGAACCGGCACCGTGCTGGCGCAGAGCGGGGCGGACGCGCCGCTGCCGCCCGCGAGCCTGACCAAGCTGATGACGGCCTACATCGTCTTCGACGCGATCGCGGCGGGGCGCCTGTCGCTCGACGAGCGCGTGCGCGTCAGCAGGAAGGCGTGGCGAATGCGCGGCTCGCGGATGTTCATCGAGGTCGACACGGAGGTCGCCGTCGGCGATCTGCTCCGCGGCCTGATCATCCAGTCGGGCAACGATGCCGCCGTCGCGCTGGCCGAGCACCTGGCGGGCTCCGAGGACGCGTTCGTCGAGTCGATGAACGAGCGCGCGGCAGCCCTCGGCATGACCGGCACGACGTTCCGCAACACCACCGGCCTGCCGGCGCGCGGGCACGTCAGCACGGCGCGCGACCTGGCGCGGCTGGCTTCGGCGATCATCGCGGAGCATCCGCAGTTTCACTCGCTGTATGCCGAGCGCGAGTTCACGTACAACAACATCAGGCAGTACAACCGCAACCGGCTGCTGTGGCGCGACGCCGCCGTCGACGGGATGAAGACCGGCTACACGAAGTCCGCCGGCTACTGCCTCGTCGGCACGGCGCTGCGCGGCGACATGCGCCTGATCGCGGTCGTGCTGGGCGCGGACACGCCGGGAGCCCGGACCCGCGGCAGCAAGGCGCTGCTCGACTACGGTTTCGAGCACTACGAGACGCACCGGCTGTACGCGAAGGGCCAGCCCCTGACGGTGGCGCGTGTGTGGAAAGGCGCGCCCGCGGCCGCGCCGCTCGGTCTCGCGGCCGACCTGTACGTGACGATCCCGCGCGGCGGCTACGAGTCGCTGACGGCCGTCATGGACCTCGAAAGACGGCTGTTCGCGCCGCTCGAGGCGGAGCTCGAGGTCGGCGACGTCAGCGTCGCTTTCCGCGGGGAGAAACTTTCTGCCGCGCCGCTGGTCGTTCTGAAATCGGTGTCGCCGGGCGGGTTGTGGACCCGGCTGAAGCACGAGCTCTTGCTGTGGTGGGAACAGCCGTGAGCGAAGAACACCTGCTGACGTTTCCGTGCGACCTGCCGATCAAGGTGTTCGGACGGAACCGCGACTCGTTCCGCGAGGCCGCGGTCGGCATCGTGCGGCGCCATTTCGACGACGCGGAAGTCTCCGAGCAGCTGAGCCGCGAGCAGCGCTATCTGAGCCTGACAATCGTCGTGCGCGCCGAGAGCCGCAGCCAGGTGGACGCGCTGTACCGCGAGCTGACCGCCAGCGACGACATCCTGATGGTGCTGTGATCGCCGTGAACGACGCCGCGCCCGATGCCGCGCCCGATGCAACGCCCGTCGCCGTGCCGGCGGGTGCCGCCCCCGGCATCGTCGTCCGCGACCTCGGCCTGCGCCCCCTGGAGTCGGTCTGGACCGACATGCGCGCGCTGACGGACGGCCGCGGCCCGGACACGGCGGACGAGATCTGGTTCGTCGAGCACCCGCCGGTCTTCACGCTCGGCCTGAACGCGGACCGGGCGCACGTGCTCGATCCGGGGCCCATCCCGGTCGTGCAGATCGACCGCGGCGGGCAGGTGACGTACCACGGGCCCGGTCAGGTCGTCGCGTACGTGATGCTCGACGTCCGGCGCCTCGGGCTCAACATCCGCGGTCTCGTCGAGGCACTCGAAGGCGCCGTCATCGACACGGTCGCGGCGTACGGCGTCGAAGCGGCGCCGCGGCGGGACGCGCCCGGCGTCTACGTGGACGGCAGGAAGCTCGCGGCCGTCGGGCTCAGGCTCCGCCGTCACTGCTCCTATCACGGCATCGCCGTCAACGTCGCGATGGACCTCGCGCCGTTCAGGTCGATCGATCCGTGCGGCTATCCGGACCTCGAGGTGACGCAGCTTGCGGATCTGTGTGCGGTCGACGATCCGGCGCGCTTCCGCCGCGATCTCGCGCCGCGGCTCATCGCGCGGCTCCTGGGCTGAGCGCTACTTCTCGGCCGCCGTCCGGTATGCCGTCGGCGCCTCGGCCGACAGGAATTCGCACTTGCGGCGCCACGAGTCGACCGACTGGGTCAGCTCCGCATTCGCCGCCTTCAGCTCCTCGACCTCGCGCTCGAGGGCCTCGATCCGGTCGCGGCTCTGCACGCTCAGCGCCTGCTGCTGCAGCGTCTCGGTTTCGTGGCTCCGCAGCTTCGCGAGCTTGCGCTGCTGCTCGTCCGCGTCCTCCTGCAGCCGGCTGATGATGTCGCTCTTCGATTCGAGCTCGCGCTTCAGCTGCGCGAGCTCGGCGTCCCGGGCGTCGATCTCCGACTGCCGGTCGGAGCCGGCCTGCACCTGCGCCTTGGCCGCCTTCAGCTCGCTTTCGAGCGTCTCGATGATCTCGACCTGCGCGTCGATCCGCCTCTCGAGCTCGACGGCGCGGGCGGCGGCGTCGACTGCTTCCGCGGACGGCTCCGGAGCGGGCGGCGGCGGAGGCGGCGCGGCGCGCTCGCGCGCCAGGGTCTCTTCCAGCTCGTCGACTTTCGCCGTAAGCGCGTCGATGCGGGTCAGCAGCTTGTGCTGCTGGGCGGCGGCCGTCGCCTTGTAGGTGCGCAGGCCGTCGAGCCCCGCCTTCAGCGCCGTGTTCGCCTTGTCTTTCGAGCGAATGCGCTCGATCATCGCTTTGATCAGCTTCTTGCGTCGCCGGACGAGAAGCTCGAAATGCTCGGCCTTGCCGAGGCGCCACTTCGCTTCCTCGTAACGCTCCTCGGCTTCCGCCAGCCTGTCCTCGAGCTGCGCGATCAGCTCGCGCCGCTCGTTCGCGATCTCGCTGAGGTTGTCGGTGCGCTCCTTCTCCTCGAGCAGCTCCTGCTCGAGGCCGGCGATCTGCTCGCGCGCCGAGCGCGACTCTTCGTCGAGCTCCGCCAGCCGCGCGTTGACGCGCTCGAGCGCCGCTTCCGTCGACTCGGCCCGCTCGCGCAGCGCGCGGTTCGCGGCTTCGGCTTCGGTGGCCCGCTGCTCGGCCGTCTCGGAGGATTTCTGCAGGCGCTCGACGTCCTGCCGCGCCGCGTCGAGGTCCGCCGTCACGGCTTCCGTGGCGCCGTCCGCGGCCTCGAGCGCCTGGCTCTTTCGGGCCAGCTCGTCGCCGCGTCTGTCGAGCTCCGCGCGCGTCTGCTCGAGCTCGGCCGTCAACTCGGCCACCCGCGCCTCGCGGTCCTTCAGCGTGTCGCGGAGCCGTTCCACGTCGACGCTGCCGGCGATCGCTTCGTCGCGGGCGGCGGCGGCGTCGGCGGCGGCGCGCTCGCCGTTCTCGGCTCGCTGCGTCAGCTGCTCGATGCGCTCGTCACGCGCCTTCAGCTCGTTGCGAAGCTGGGCCAGGCGGCTCTTGTAGTCGCGGGTCGACTCGTCGAATTCCTCTGCCTTGGCGCGCCAGAAGTTGATTTCCTTCTTCGTCAGCTTGTCCGGGCCAGATTCCGCGATGTCGAGCTTCTTCTTCAGCTGGTCGCTTCTCGCCCGCTCGGTCGCGACGATTTCCTCGAGGTGGCCGGTTTCGCGCGTCAGGCGCTGGCATTCCGTTTCGACCTCGTCCAGCCTCCGCCGCAGGGCTTCGAGCTGCTCCTCGAGCTCGGATTCCGGGCGAGCGCTCCTGTCGAGCTGCTCGGTGAGCTCGGCGACGCGCTGCTCCGAGTCGCGGAGCGCGTCCTGCATCAGGGCGAAAGCCTTTTCCGCCAGTTCCCGCGAGTCAGCCATCGGGTATCAACGATTTCAGTGCATCGAGTGGCTGGAGACTACAGAGTTTGTGCGCCGCGGAGGCGGTACTCAGTCACGTTTTGACATAAAGATTTCGTGTCATACTCGACCGTAAACCGGATTCGGATCAGGACATTGCAGCGCTCGCAGACCCCGTCGAAGCCCTCCGCGGGAACGCCCTCGAGAACCCCCTCGAGGACGATGGCCCAGGCGCTGCTCGACGGCGATTCGGGCCTCGTCGACCGGCTCTCGGCCGGCCTCCTGAAGCCGCTCTGCAACAATTTCGTCGAGCGGCCGTGGGGCGGCATGCGGATGCGCGGGTACAAAGGGCTGTGCGCGCTGCCGGATCAGCCCGCGGTGACCGGCGCCGGGCTCGGCGAGGCGTTCGAGATCGCGGCTTACGACGCCGATGACGAGGCGCGGGCGCATCCGAGCGTGCTGCGCTTCGAGGACGGCTCCGAGCTCGCGCTGCCGCGGCTGCTGGCGCGGCACGGCGACGCGCTGCTCGGCCCGTCCTTCACGTCGCGCTACGGCGGTGTATTCCCGCTGCTGCCGAAGACGCTCGACGTCAAGGAGCTGCTGTCGGTGCAGGGGCATCCGGAAGGCAACACCGAGGTCTACGTCGTCATCGATGCCGATCCGGGCGCGACGATCGGGCTCGGTTTCCGCACCGATCAGGATCCCGAGGCGCTGTCGCGGGAGCTGAAGGCCGGCCGCGCGACCCAGCAGCGCCTGCTCGAGAAGCTCGCGGCCGGGGCCGACGCGGCGCGGCTGCAGGCGGTGCTGGCCCCGTGGCTCGCGGCCCGAGAGGCCGGCACGGCGGGGCTGCCGCCGGAGCTCCCGCCACTTTTCGCGGGCGATATCGCGCGGGACGTCGCGCCGCTCCTCGAGCAGCTGAAGCACGTGTACTGGCGCATGCTCGACGCCATGAACGCCGTGCCGGTCGCGCCCGGCCGTATCGTCAACAACGCGACGCCGCAGCGGATCTGCGCGGCGACCGGAAGGGCGCCGTCCGCGGAGGTGCACGCGCTCGGCAACCCGGAGCAGCGCGAGGTGCTGATGCTCGAGATCCGGCGGCCGGGACCGACGTTCCGTGCCTGGGACAACGTGCGCTTCCCGATGCGCGACGTGGACGTCGACGCCGCGCTCGAGGCGCTGAACCTGCGCCGCACCGACGCCGACGAATTCATCGTCGACCCGGCCCCGGTACCGGGCCGGCCGGGCG
Source organism: Gammaproteobacteria bacterium (assembly GCA_016927175.1). Taxonomy (GTDB): domain Bacteria; phylum Pseudomonadota; class Gammaproteobacteria; order Steroidobacterales; family Rariloculaceae; genus ZC4RG20. Next base: position 13,929 of record JAFGNC010000054.1, read on the forward strand.
TCGAACGTTGCGTCGTCTGCGCCGGCTTCTCGATGGAGCGCCTGCGGCCGACGCCTGCCGCCGCCGCGCCGGTGCCGGCAGAGTCGCCGCACACGCTGCACGTGCTGCGCGGCCGCGTGCGGGTCCACGCCGATTCCGGCCGCGAGCTCGGCACGCTCGAGCGCGGCGAGTCGGCCATCGTCGCCGCCCGCGTCGGCGCCTACCACGTCGCGGCGGACGACGCGCACGGGACCGAGGTCGTCAGGGTGGCCCTGCCGGGCTGACGGCCCGCGGCTGCCGCACCGGACTTTGCTATAGTGACGCTCCCCGACCGCAAGGTTTACTCGCCCCCCGATCACGCAGATCACGCCGATCGCGCCTATCGCCACGCCCTGATGCACCCGCTTACGTCCTCGCCGGGCATCCTGCTCGTGGACCTCGACGCGCTCGCCCGCAACTACCGCCGGCTGCGCGACGCGGCGGCGCCGGCCGAGTGCGCGGCGGTCGTCAAAGCCAACGCATACGGTCTCGGCGTCGGTCCGGTCGCGCGGCGGCTCGCGCGGGAAGGCTGCGGCCGCTTCTTCGTCGCGAGCGTCGCCGAAGGCGCGGAGCTGCGCTCGTTCCTGCCGCAGGTCGAGATCTACGTGTTCGAAGGGCTCGTCGCCGGCGAGCAGAAGACGCTCCTCGACGCCGCGCTGACGCCGGTCCTGAACTCGCTCGAGCAGATCGACTGCTGGCGCCGCGCCGGCGGCGGAGCGGCCGCGCTGCACGTGGACACGGGCATGGCGCGGCTCGGGCTCAGCGACGCCGAGGTGCGCGAGCTCGAGCGGCGGCCGCAGCGGCTGGCGGGCCTCGAGATCCGCTTCGTCATGACGCATCTGGCCTGCGCCGACACGCCGCAGCATGGCCTGAACGGCCGCCAGCTCGAGCGTTTCGACGCGCTGCGGCGCAGGCTGCCCGACGCGCCGACGTCGATCGGCAACTCGGCCGGACTCCTGATCGGCCGAGCTTACCGGGGCGACCTGGTCCGCGCGGGCATCGCGCTGTACGGCGGCAGTCCCTTCACCCCCGGGTCCGCCGACGCCGGGGCGCAGGTGGAGCCGGTCGTGACGCTGCGCGGGCGCATACTGCAGCTGCGCGACGTCGCCGAGCCGACCACAGTCGGTTACGGCGCGACCCACGACGCGGCGCCGCCGTGCAGGCTCGCGGTCTGCGGCATCGGCTACGCGGACGGCTATCCGCGCGCGGCCGGGAACCGCTGCGACGCGTCGTTTCGCGGAGTCCGCGTGCCGGTCGTCGGCCGGGTATCGATGGACCTCACCTGCGTGGACGTGACGCGCATACGGGCCGCGGACATACACGTCGGGGATTACGTCGATTTCATCGGCGGCGGCCCGATCGACGCCGCCGGTTCCGGCGACGCCGGCTCAGGCGATGCCGGTTCCGGTGACGGCGGCTCCGTCGGCGAGCTTCCCGCCAACCGCGGCGGCATCGGCCTCGACGAGATCGCGGCCGCCGCCGGCACGATCGACTACGAGATCCTGACCGGGCTCGGATCGCGGCTCGAGCGGCGGTACGTCGGCGAATGAGCAGCCGGGCGGCTGCAGCGGCCGGAGCGCACGGACGGTCGAAGGGCGCAGCCTGAAAGGGGTGAGAGCGTGGCATTTCGAAGCATGACCTGGGTCAACGGCGAGGTGACGCCGACCGAGGACGCGAGGATTCCGGTCCTCGACCGCGGCTTCCTGTACGGCGACTCCATCTACGAGGTGTTCCGCACGTACGACGGCGTGCCGCTGTTCTACGACGAGCACTGGGACCGGTTCCTGAACTCCGCGTCGCTGATCCGGCTCGACGTCGGGCTGTCGAAGGACGACATGGCCGAGCGGATCCGCACGACGGTCGCCGCGACCGGAGCCGCCGAGGCGCGCACCGACGTCTACGTGCGCTACACCGTCACGCGCGGCGTCGGCGACATCGATCTGAAGCCGCGCGAAAGTCTCGCGCCGAGCTGCGTCATCGTCGTCAAGCCCGTGCCGGACTGGGACCCCGAGCATTACGCGCGCGGCGCGACGCTCGCGATCCCGGAGACGCGGCGCAACCCCGGCAATGCCCTCGACCCGAACATCAAGGGCGGCAATTACCTGAACAACGTCATCGCTCTGCTCGAGGCGATGCGGCTCGGCGCCGACGACTGCCTGATGCTGAACGATGCCGGACTCGTGACCGAAGCGTCGAACAGCAACGTGTTCTTCGTCATCGACGACGAGCTCGTGACGCCGTCCCAGGACGCGAAGAATCTGCAGGGGCTGACCAAGGCAGCGATTCACGCCGCGTGCCGCGCCCGCGGCCTCGACACACGCGAGCGGGCCATCGCAGAGACGGAGCTGCCCGCCGCGGCAGAATGCTTCGTCACGAGCGCGACCCGCGAGGTCATGCCGGTTGCGCGCCTGACGCTGCGGGACGGGCGGACGCTCGAGTTCCCCGCCGGCGGCGGGCCCGTGACGCGGCGCGTCGCGGGCTGGTACAGGGAGTACGTGGCTGCCTGGACCGAGGAGCATCGGGACCTGTCGCTGTTCGATCGCTAGCGATCCGGCACCGGAGGCAGGTACAATCTCGGGCTTTCCGGGCAGGCCCTCCACGCGGCCGCCCACCGCACGCAGCGCGCCCGTAGCTCAGCTGGATAGAGCATCGGCCTACGAAGCCGGGGGTCGGGAGTTCGAATCTCTCCGGGCGCGCCAATCTGCCGGTTTCGACACGGCCCGTCTTGCCCGTGAGAGTGCCCGGACGGGTGCTCCGGACGCGCGTCGCGCGCGAGTCCTGCCCGCCGGCATGCTGCCGGGCTTCAGTGCCCGTGACATCGGGCCGCAGCAACGCTCGTCAGAATCGCCGCGGGAATCAGCGGGTTAACGAGGATTTCACCGGAACGATACCGAAAATAGTGCTACGCTTCCGGCAGAACAACTTCGGGGCAGTAACTGGGGGCCGAAATCCGTGAACAAAGATCCTCGCGAACTCATTCTGAACATGCCGATGAGTCGGATGCAGATCATGGTCGTCGCGATCACGATCGCGCTGAACGCGCTGGACGGCTTCGACGTGTTGTCGATCAGCCTGACGGCGGCGTCGATCCGGGACGAGCTCGGTTTCGGCCAGGCCCTGACGGGCCTGCTGCTCTCGATGGAGCTCGTCGGCATGGCGATCGGCTCCATCCTGCTCGGCCGCTATGCGGACAAATGGGGACGGCGGCCGATGATGCTTTCCTGCCTCGTCATGATGACCGCCGGCATGTTCATGGTTACGGTCAACCCCGGCGTTCTGGCGGCCGGCGCGAAGTCGCTGACCAACGCCCTCGGTCTGCTCGAGGAGTGGCCCGTCGAGCTCGTTCACATCTCGATCTGGCGCGTCATCACGGGGCTCGGCATCGGCGGGTTGCTCGCATCGATCAACGCAGTCGTCGCTGAGTATTCGAACTCGAAGAAGAAGCACCTGAACGTCGCCCTGATGTCGATCGGCTATCCGGTCGGCGCGTTCACCGGCGGGTTCATCGCGGCAGCGCTGCTCGACAGCTACAGCTGGCATTCGGTTTTCCTGCTCGGGTTCGGCATGACGGCCGTCATGATTCCGATCGTCTTTTTCTTCGTGCCGGAGACGGTTGCGTGGGAGACGCGCAAGCAAAAGCCCGGTGCCCTCGAGCGCATCAACTCGACGCTGCGGAAAATGGGCAAACCGACCATCGACGGCCTGCCGAACGTCAGCGCCGAGGTTGCCGATACGTCCCAGGACAGCATTTTCGCGCCGCGGCTGATCCGCACCACGGTCATCGTCACGGCGGCTTACTTCTTCCACATCATGACGTTCTATTTCATCCTGAAGTGGACGGGCGTCATCGTCGAGGACCGCGGTTACGCGGCATCCCAGGCGGGACAGGTGTTGAGCTGGATCAATGTCGGCGGGGCGACCGGCGGGGCGATTCTCGGCCTGCTCACGCTGAAGTTCGACCTGAAGCGTCTGACGATCGCCGCGATGGTCATGTCGACGGTGTTCGTGGCCATCTACGGCAACGTGACGGAGCTCGCGCAGATGACCGTCATCTGCGTCGCGTGCGGCTTCTTCATCAACGCCGCGATCAACGGCATGTACGCGATCTTCGCGCACGCCTATCCGACACAGGTGCGCGCGGCGGGCACGGGCTTCGCGATCGGCCTCGGGCGGGGCGGCTCGATCCTCGCGCCCATCGTCGCGGGCTTCATGTTCGAGGGCGGTGCCGGCGTGCCTATCGTCGCATTCGTGATGGGCGGCGGCTCGCTGCTCGCGGCGGTCGCGCTGTTGTTCCTGAGGCTCGACCCCGAGCCGCCCGAGGCGATGGAGGCCGAGGCCGCGATGGAAGGTGCGCCCCCGCTTCCGCTCAGGGAATCGACCGCGTAAGGCCGCTCTCACAGCGCCGCTTTGCGGCGGACGCG
>JAFGNC010000378.1 GCA_016927175.1 Gammaproteobacteria bacterium
ATGCCCGTCGGACAGCCGCCAGGCAGCTCCTCGAACACCCTCCACTCGGCGGCACCGTCTGCCGCGACCGATACGGGCGTCGATCAGTCCCTGTGGTCCGAGAAGCGCGCCCGCGAGTACGCAGAAGCCGCGGCGCGCCCGGGCGTCCCCGCGGGCGCGCTGCTCATTCCGGCGATCGGCCTCGAAGTGCCCATCTACCCCGGCACCACCGAGCTCAACCTGAACCGCGGCGCCGCGCACATCGAGGGGACGTCGCCGCTCGGCGCCGACGGCAACGCCGGCGTCGCGGCGCACCGCGACGGATTCTTCCGCCGACTCGGATCCCTTCACATCGACTCGGAGGTCATCCTCGAAGTCGACGCGCAGACAATGCGCTATCGCGTCGTCGACATCAGTATCGTCGACCCCACCGACGTGCATGTGCTCGCACCCACCGCGACTCCGAGCGTCACGCTGGTCACGTGCTACCCGTTCTACTTCGCCGGCAACGCGCCCGAACGCTACATCGTCCGGGCCGAGCTCGTCGATCCGGCCGATGGTTTCGCCGCAACGAGCCGTCGAGCGTCAGCCCGAGAACCGCAAACAAGAGGAGCGGAGCTATGACTAGTCGTATCAACCTGATCGGAGGGACACTTGCTCTCTTATTCGGCACGAATGCCTTTGCGCAGGGAAGCCTCGATGCTGCGTTCACGGCAACGGGAGAGAGTTGCGAACAAGTGACGTGGTCGGATCAGGCGCTGGAGCGCTATCCCAACATCGCAAGCGCGTGCCAGGAAGTGATGGAGCGCGACGGCGAATACTACGTGCGCTTCGAAGGGGAGGTGCGGCGCGTCACCGACCGCGGCGGCCGCGTCACGATCGCGTTCGAGGAGGGCGATACGCTGACGCTTACGCCGCCGGAAAATCTCACTCTGTCGATCGACGGACGGGAACGAGCGCCCCGCGACCTTCAACCCGGGGACGAGCTGACGTTCTACGTTCCCCAGGACCAGCTCGCGGCGACCTTCTTTGCCGGCCAGCCCGAGACCGCCGAGCCGCAGGAGGTGCCGATCAGCCCCACGACGGACACCACGGACGACGTGCTCGCGCAAGCGGACGACGCGGAGTCGGAGCAGCCTCGCCTGCCGAGGACGGCGGGTCTCCTGCCATTCGCGGGAGTCGGAGGGCTCGCGCTGCTGAGCCTCGGCGGACTGCTGACACTGTGGCGGCGACTGCGGCCGACGATCCGGCGGTAGAGCATCCTGGCGCGGCGGCCGGCTCCGTGACCGGCCGCCGGAGCCCCTCGCCGGCCCGCGCCGGCTTCTTGCCATTCTCGCCATTTGCCGCAGTGCCTGCGCGGCACGCCATCCTATACGCGATCGTATATCCTGACGACCCCGACAGCGGCGAGGAGCCACGGGATTGGATTGGGATGACCTGAAGGTCACGTTAGCGATCACGCGTCACGGCTCGCTCAACGCCGCGGCCAGGGCACTCGGCACGACCCAGCCGACGATCAGCCGCAGGCTCGATCGTTTCGAGCGCCGAATCGGCGTCAAGCTGTTCGAACGCACGGCGAGCGGCCTCTCGCCGACACCTCTGTGCACGGCGTTGGTCGAGTCGCTGAATCTGATGGAGGACGGCGCGGAGTCCGTCGAGCGGCGAATATCCGCTCGTGACACCGGCCTGCAGGGCACGATCACGGTCACGAGCCTCGCGTGGTTCGGCGACGACGTCGTCGCTCCGCTGCTGGCGCGGTTCGCCGCGCACCACGAGCTCGTGACGATCGACCTGATCAACGATCCGCGGCGCTTCAATCTGTCGCGCCGCGAAGCCGATATCGCGCTTCGCATCGGCTCGTTCGATCAGCAGAACCTCGTCGAGCGCAAGGTCGCGGACGTGTCGTACGGACTCTACGCCTCCGCCGACTACTTGAATCGTCATGGGAGACCGAGCTTCCGCAAGGGTTGCGCGGGCCACATCGTCACTTCGCTCGTGGAGTCGCCGATCAAGGTCGTGCCGATCGAATGGCTCGAGCGGATAGCGCCGCGAGCGCGTCACGCGTTGAAGACGAACGGCATGCAGTCTCACGTCGCGGCCGCCGAGGCCGGCGAGGCGATGGCCGTGCTGCCGCGGGTGCTGGGCGACCGGCGACCGGCGCTGATAAGGCTCGAGCCGCCCGTGCCGGAGCCGTTCCAGCCCGTGAAGCTGGGCGTGCACGCCGACATGCGTGACACACCGCGCATTCGTGCTTTGATCGACTTTCTCGTGCTCGAGCTGCAAACGCGCTCGGCGGAGCTTCATCCGGGCGCGGCCGTCCGGAGCCGGCGCCGAGATCGCGTCGGCAGCCGCGGGCCCCTTCCGCTCGCGTGACTCGACGGGCTCCTCGCGCGCCCGACGCGCGCTGCCGTCGGGTCCGCTCGACGTCCACGGGCCGAGCGCCGGCAGCGTTCCTCTCGATACGTTTTCGTATAGCCGGCATACGGCCCGGCGGATAGGTCGCGCGCGGATTCTGCGGCAAGCTTTCGCCCTCGAGCGGTGGGTCGCGATTGCGTGCCGAGGGCCGGGAGCGTCGAGCCGAGCTTGCCGTGACGAAAAGGTGAATCCCATGCATCAGGTCTGCGCCGATCCTCGGCAGGCGGAAACCGAACCACCGACCGCTTCCTCGGACGGCGCCCACGACGAGCGCCGCAGCGCGGCGATGTTGGCGCTGCTGTCTTTCGCGATGCTGATCGTTTCCCTGGATCAGTACATTGTGGTCGTGGCGCTGCCGGATATCGGACGCAACCTCGGTTACTCGCCCCAGACGCTCCAGTCGGTGATCAGCGCTTACGCGGTCGCGTCGAGCGGATTCCTGCTCTTCGGCGGTCGCGCCGCGGATCTGCTCGGTCGGCGCCGCATGCTGGTGACCGGCCTCGCGTTCTATGCCGTGGCGTCGCTTGCCGGCGGGCTCGCGACGGGCCCGGAGGCCCAGCTGCCGGCCCGCGCCGTACAAGGTCTCGGCGGAGCGCTCGTTTTCCCCAGCACGCTGGCGCTGATCAATACCCGTTTCGCCGAGGGCCATGAACGCAACCGCGCGCTGGGCATATGGGGCGGTGCCGGCGCAGCGGGACTCGTCGTCGGCGTGCTGCTGGGCGGCGTCCTGACTCGAGCATTCGGCTGGGAAGCGGTGTTCCTCGTGAACGTTCCGCTCGCGGGCGCAGCGATCGTTCTGAGCTTTCGGCTGATCGATACCGATAACGACAGGGACCAGAGCCGGGCGTTCGACCTCCCCGGCGCTCTGGCCGCCACCGGCGCCATCACCCTGCTCGTGTTCGTGCTCGTCGAGGGCCCGAGCTTCGGCTGGCAGTCATGGCAAATCGTCTCCGCCGCAGCCGCGGGGCTGCTGTCGTCGGCGGCGTTCGTCACGATCGAACGGCGCAGTCGCGATCCTCTCGTGCCGCCCGGGCTGCTTGCGAAGCGCGCCCTGGCGATGGCTCTCGTGATCGCGTTCATGTTCATGGCGACTTTCGGCTCGCTGCTCTACTTCCTGTCGATCTACTTCCAGGACGTCCTCGGCTACGACCCGCTGCAGACAGGCGTCGCCTTTCTGCTGCCGACCGCGGTGGTCGTTGCGGGGTCGGCACTTGCGGGGCGGGCCGTGACGCGCTTCGGCCTAAGGAACACGCTTGCCGCCGCGCTCGCGGTCGGCGCGATGGGCGCGGCCGCGGTGGGGCTTGCGGTATCGCCGGACGGCTCCTACTCCGCGCTCGTGCCCGGCCTCGTCGCGACGAGCATCGGCGACGGCGTCGTATTCACGACGATGTTCATCGCTGCGGCTACCGGCGTGCCGGATCGCGAGCACGGCGTCGCTTCGGGTGCCGTCTCGACCGGTTCCGGAATCGGCGCTGCCGTCGGCCTGGCGCTATTGGTGCTGGTGGCCAATTCTGGAGTGCAAGGGGTCGTCGGCGAGCCGCTGCGCATCGCCACGGCGGAAGGAATCGCAACGGCCGCGTTCGTGATCGCGGGTGGAATCGCGCTGACTCTGGCGGCCGCCCTCAATCTCCGCACGGCGTAACCGCATCCGCGGGTCCGCGGGAGCCGTGCCTGCGCCGACGGCACCGACGTGCCGGCCGCGCCGACGCGTCACAAGGTGGATCCGTCCACGGGAAAGCGGACGAAAAAAAATGCCCTCTCCGGGCACTTTCAGAATATAGCTCACCGGGGGGCTTGCGGGAAGGCCCGGGTCGTGGTGCAGCATCCTCCGCCGTTGCCGAAAGGAGTGCGCCGATGACCGAGCATGCCGTCGTGATCGCCGGAGGAGGACCGACAGGTCTGATGTTGGCGGGCGAACTGTCGCTCGCGGGGGTCGACGTTGCCGTCGTCGAGCGGCGCCCCAACCAGGACCTCGCCGGCTCGCGCGCCGGCGGCCTGCACTCACGCACGCTCGAGGTTCTCGATCAGCGGGGGATCGCCGACCGGTTCCTCGCGCGGGGGCAGGTGGCCCAGGTCGCCGGGTTCGCGCACATCTCTGTGGACATGAGCGACTTTCCGACCCGGCATCCCTATGCGCTCGGGCTGTGGCAGAACCACATCGAGCACATCCTGGCGGGCTGGGTCCGCGAGCTCGAGGTGCCGATCCACTACGGCATCGAGGTCACCGGTTTCACGCAGGACGACACGGGCGTCGCCGTCCGGTTGTCCGATGGCCGATCGCTGCGGTCGGAATATCTCGTCGGGTGCGACGGAGGACGCAGCCTCGTCCGCAAAGCAGCCGGCATCGACTTCCCCGGGTGGGACGCGACGACGAGCAGCCTGATCGCCGAGGTCGAGATGACCGGGACGCCGGAGCTCGGCATCCGCCGCGACGCCTTCGGTGTCCATGGTCTCGGCCGCGTGGAGTACGAGATCCGCGACGGCGAGCTCGTCTTCCTGGACGAGGGGCCGGTACGGGTCATGGTGACCGAAAGGCAACTCCGCGAAACCGCCCGCGAACCCACACTGCGCGACGTCAGCGAAGGGCTGATCGCCGTATACGGGACCGACTACGGCGTCCACAGCCCCACCTGGATCTCCAGGTTCACCGATATGGCCCGGCAGGCCGCGGCCTACCGCGACAGACGCATCCTGCTGGCAGGCGACGCCGCACACGTGCATTCCCCCGTGGGCGGACAGGGCCTCAACACCGGCGTGCAGGATGCGGTGAATCTCGGGTGGAAGCTCGCGCAGGTGGTCAAGCGAACGTCACCGGAAAGCCTGCTCGATACGTATCACGCCGAGCGTCACCCGGTCGCTGCCCGCGTCCTGCACAACACGATGGCGCAGACCGCGCTGCTGCGCACCGATGACCGCACGAACGCCTTGCGAGACATCGCGGCCGAGATCCTCCGCATGGACGAGCCTCGCCGACGGCTCGCCGCCGAAATGTCCGGTCTCGGGGTTCGATACGACCTCGGCGACGGACACCCTCTGCTCGGTCGCCGCATGCCCGACCTCGATCTGGTCACCGCCCGCGGCCCGCTGCGGTGCTTCACGCTGCTGCACGCGGCGCGGCCCGTGCTGCTGAATCTCGGAGAGCCCGACCGTTTCGACATCGGCGCGTGGGAGGATCGCGTGAAGTCGGTGGACGCCGAATACGCGGGTCGGTGGGAGCTTCCGGCACTCGGGGAGGTCAGCGCGCCCACTGCCGTGTTGATTCGGCCCGACGGATATGTGGCCTGGGTGGACGGGACTCAACAAGCGCTCGCCGACGCGCTGACCACGTGGTTCGGACCGCCTGCCGCTTCGGACCGGTCCTGGCGTTAGCCGGCCGTGTCCGACCGGCCCTGGCGTTAGCCGCCGTGTCGGACCGGTCCTGGCGTTCGCCGGCCTGTCGGCCGGCCTCAGCGATAGCCGGCCGTGTCGGCCGGCTTGCCGCGGTCCTGAACCTCGACCAGGTAGCGCCAGGCATCGGGCCGGGAGCCGTCCAGGTCGGTGAAGCCGTAAATCTGTGCCAGGCCGCCGCTCGACAGGGACCGACCGTTCCATCGGGCGCGGTCCGGATCGGCCGCCAAAGCGGCGACGGCGCGACCGACGAAGCGCGGGGTCTCGGATATCGCGAAGTGCGGCACCTTTTCGGTGGCGTCGCGCCAGTTCGCTTCCGTGACGCCGAACGCCTCCAGCATCATCTCCGAGCGCAGCCAGCCCGGTGTCAACGAAACAGAGGCAGCGCCGTGCTTTGCAAGGTCCTTCGCATGCGCCCAGGCCAGGCGGTTCACCGATACCTTGGCGAGGTCGTAGAAAGGATTGTTGCGATAGTTGTCGGCGTTGTATTCAGCCGTCCCGTCCGTGACCTCGACGAGCAGTCCGCCCGGCCGCTCGATCAGCAACGGCAGCGCATGATGGGCGGTGATCAGGTGCGTGCGTACCCCCAGGTCGAGCAGGCGCAGGCCGTTCTCGAGGTCGTGCTCCCAGACGGGCTTGCCCCATTCGAACAGCTTCTCGCCGCCCCAGACGTCGTTGACGAGTAGATCGAGGTGGCCTTGCTCGCTGCGGATACGGGCGACCAGCCTGGCGACATCTTCGGAAAGCAGATGGTCGACCTGGACGGCGATGCCCTCACCCCCGGCAGCGCTGACCAGTTCCGCCGTTTCCTCGATCGTCTCCGGCCGGGCGTATTCGGAAACCTGTGAGCGGGTCGTCCGTCCGGTGACGTAAACCGTTGCGCCCGCCGCGCCGAGCTCGATCGCTATGCCTCGGCCGGCTCCCCGCGTTGCACCTGCCACGAGGGCGACCTTACCTTCGAGCGTCATCAGAGCGTCTCCTTATCTCCATCCGCCTGCGCGCGTTGACCAAGACCTTTCCCAACGGCTCGAAGGCCGGGCCTCGATGCCGCCGACGCCGCCGCTACCTTTTGGACGCCATCGCCTCGACGCCAGCCACGATCAGCGACAGACCGAAGGCGAAACTCGCGTCGAAGTCCCATCTCGCCGGCAGATCCAGGCGCTCTGTCACTCTATATCCCCTGCCGGCGATGCGCTCGGCCCGGATCTGCTTCGATGGCTCGAGCCCCTCGATCGCCCCTCGTGCCTGATAGGCCGCCTGGCCGAGGGTGAAGCTGATCAGCAGGAAATAGGTCCGCGTGCTGTCGATCTCGTCGAGCCCGGCGTCTCCAAGGGCTCGCAGCGTCACTTCCATTGGCGCGAAAACACTCACGGGAGCGGCCCCTTCCCGCTCGAGCAGGCCCGGCAGGCCCGGGTGACGGAGACACAGGCCGCGGAGCGTCTGAAAACAATGGCGCAGCTGCTCGCGCCAGTCTGCGTGCCCGCCGTCGAACTCCGCCGCGCTGATGACATGATCCGCAACGGCGGCGAGCAGGTCTCGCTTGCTGCTGAAGTGATTGTAGAGCGCCATCGGCGTCACTTCGACGGCGTCGGCTACGGCGCGCATCGTCAGGGCAGCGGGGCCCTTCCGGTCGAGCAGGTCGAGCGCGACCGCGATCAGCTTGTCGCGTGACAGGTCCCTGCGCGTACGCTGGGGCCGCGCTTGCGCCGGCTTGTTGGGCTTCTTCGGCTTCTTCGATGGGCGCCTCGGCGACATCGCTGCCGGCTCTAGCGAACGGCCGCCAGGGCCAGGGCGATGAAGCCGAGCGTGGCAAGGCAGGCCCGCGCCACATGCGACCACTCCCAGACCTTTCGCATATGCCGCCAATCCGCATCGGGAGCGGCGAACAGGCCGAAGAAGACGCGGCCGACACCTGCAAGCCTGGTGCCCTTGAGCCACGCATTGTTCACCGGATGCGTGACGATCCAATACACCGCGTGTCCGGCGAGCAGCAAGCAGAAGGCCGCTGCGGTCCACCAGAACCGCTCCGAGCCGATCGGCACGAGGAAGAGCAGAGTCGCGAGCACAAGCATGCTGCCGAACTCCCCGACCAGGCCCCCGATCGTGAATCCGGGATAGTAGACGGCCTGCACCGCACGATAGGTCGGCTCGTCGAGCCGGAGCTTTCCGGGGAACTCCAGGGCGTGCGCCAGCGAGAGCCCCATCGTCACGGCGACCAGCACGAGCGCGACGACGAGAAGGGCCGTAATCACGGTATCGGCTCCATCGTCCAACCACGTGTATACACCGTATATATACTGCACGAAAAACGCAAGGAGTGCCGTGCTGTGAGAGGATGGCAGCGGGGAGCGCTGACCGCGCCCGCCGAAGCAGTCGTCTTGCCATTGCATCGAAGACGTGATCGGCGATGAAACCGGGACTGGCAGCGCGTCTGCCGAATCCTTCGCCCGCGCCGTATCGCCTGCGCCACGACGCGCGCTGCCTGCCCATATAGAGTGCTACGACCGAGGCGCACCGGAACTATGTCGGATACATCAGCTAAACGAGGCACCCGCAACACCGCTCGCCGCTCGATCTTCCCGCCGCGACCGCACGACATGAAGGGCCGCGGCGCCGAGGTGGACACGCTCGAGCGCACGATCACGGCCACACGACCGACGCGTATCGCGTTGGTGGGCTCGGGCGGCAGCGGCAAGTCGATGCTGGCGGCGGAGCTGGGTCACCGCCTGGGGCCTGCGTTCGGCGGCCGCGTTGACTGGTTCCGCTCCGGCGCCTGGGGCTTTCACACGTTGAGCGAGATGCTGGCGCTGCGCTTCGGCACCGGCCGCGGCGAAGGCCGCGTGCAGCGGCTGCAGCGGTTCCTGGCGGACGGCCCACAGCGGCTCATCGTGCTCGACAACCACGAAAGCGACACCGCGGTGGCGCAGCTCTTCGGGGCGTTCTCCGACTGTCGGGCGACCTTCGTGATCACTGCCCGGCGCTGCCTGCTCGCGGGCGTATTGATCTTTCCCGTGACGGCGCCGCTGGTGACGGCCGGCGAGAGCGCGTTTCCGCGCGTCGCGGCGCTGACGCGTCTGCTGCGCTGGAACCCGCTGGCGCTCGACATCGCCGACGGCATCGTCGCGTCGG
>JAFGNC010000379.1 GCA_016927175.1 Gammaproteobacteria bacterium
AACCGCTGCAAGCCGCGTGCCACGCACCGGAATCAGAGGCGCTTCTCCATTCTGATATGCGGGATGCCCTGCTCGAGGAAAGACCCGCCGACGGCCCGGTAGCCGCATCTCTCGTAGAATCCGACCGCCGTGGCGCGCGCGTGCATCATAATCGTCCGCGCGCCCCGTCCGCGCATCAGGGCTTCGGCTTCACCGACCAGCCTGCTGCCGATGTCCTGCCCCTGCATGACCTCTGCAACGGCCATGCGCATCAGGCGCACGGTGCGAGGGCCGACGCTGCGCAGCAGCAGCGTGCCGACGACACGGCCGTCGGCGATCGCCGCGACGTGGGTGTCGCTGCGCTCCCGCGCGAGCTCATCGGCCGTGAAGTCGAGCCCGAGCGGCCGGCGCAGCAGCGCCCGCCGCAGCTCGGTCACTTCCTCGTAGCGCTTGCCGCCGAACGGGACGACTTCGATGACGACTGGCGTTGACACTGGCAACGTCGGCTCGATCGTTCGCGGATGAGAATCGGTCGCTCAGCATCGCCCGGGCGCGCGGTCCTGGCAAGACGCCGCGGCAGGCGCGTCCTTGCCCTGATGAGACTTCAGGTGCGGCGGACACCGACGGACGCGATCTCGTTGAACAGCAGGCGGGACGTCACCGCATCCGGCAGCGCCTTGTAATTCCCGGCCGAAACCGACGCGCGCGCCGCGGCCGCGTCGATCACGCCGCCGGCGTGCAGCGTCGCCACCGCGCCGATCAGCCGCCCGAAGCGCAGCGAGCGGCCGAGCGGAGTCGGCGCCACGCTCCGGGTCCGCGGCGCTTCGCCCTGCAGCGCCTCGAGGATCCTGTCCGACAGCTTCCAGCCGGCCGCGATGCGACGGGCAGTGTCGGCCGTGTTCGCTTCGAGCGCCGCGGCGACGACGGCCGGGTCGGGCTTGAGCCCCTTGCGGGCCGAGTAGCGGTCCCGCGCGATCCGGAACACGACGATGGCGCCGAGCCCCATCAGCAGACCGAGGAGCTGCGCCGCGAACCGATCCGTCTTCTCGGCGAACGCAGCGTGCGCTTCGGCAGCCGCCGCCGAGCGGAATGTGTGCTCCCAGGCGACGCCCGGAAAGGACGCGAAGCGCCCGCCCGCCGGCCGAAACACCGGCTGCATCATCGCGGCCGCGACCAGCGAGCGGATGCCGTCGGTGCCGAGGACCGCAACCGCCCGATCGATGCTCTCGACGGGCTGCGGGCTGATCCGATACAGGGCGCTGTTCGCGAGCTTCAGCAGGTTGCCGACCAGCGCGGGGTCCTGCGAGATGATCCTGGCGAGCTCCCGCCGGTTCGTCTCGTCGTCGTTCATCGCGTGCAGAAGCTGCGGCAGCAGCCTGGGGCGGCGCATCGCATAGCGCGATTCGGCCGCGCCGGAAGAGATTGCCGATGCGACGGCGGCGAGCACGCCTTCGTGCCTCGCCGGCAGCGCCGCCGGGATCTGCTCCACGCCGAGCGCGAGCGCGTGCAGCCGGCTGAAGACTTCCGCCTCGTCGAGAGCGTCGCCCGGGTCGGGCCGCGCGCGGCCGGCGGCAACGGCGGCGCTGGCCTCGGCGGCGTCGGTATCCGCCGCGTCGGCGGCGTCGGCATCTGCCGCGTCGGCGGCGTCGGCATCTGCCGCGTCGGCGGCGTCGGCAACCACCGCGTCGGCAACGACCGCGTCGGCAACGCGGACAGCGTCGCCGGCAGCGACAGGGCCGGCAGCGGCAGGGCCGGCAGCGGCGGCGCCGGCGATGTCGGCCGCGCCCGACAGGTCCGCCGCGGCCGCCGACGAACGGCGGGCGCGCACGCCGCGGTCCGCGTCCTTCCGCGCATCGACCGGCGCAATGCCGGCCGTCGCGGCGCCGTCGCGCGCCGCGGCGCCGCTTCGGAATACGCCGAAAGCGGCGTATATCGCACCGCAGGTGCAGCACAGGCCGACGATGAACAGCACGATCGAGATCATTGCGGGAGCGCTCTCGCCTGGTACGCGCGGCGCCGATGGCGCCGCCTCGAGCGGGTGAGTATGCCTGCCGCGCGACCGGATGCCTGTGAATGGCATCCCAGATGGCGCGCGCAACAGGTTGAAAGCGCACGGAGAAACGGTCACAGTGGCCGACTTGGGCTCACGTCTGCAACACGCTCACTTTTTCCGAGGATTGCCATGAAAGTAGGTTTCGCCGGTCTCGGCCGGATGGGACAGGGAATGGCGCGTCGGCTGCTCGACGCCGGTCACGACCTGAGTGTCTACGATGTCGTCGCTGCCGCGGCCGAGCCGCTGGCGGCGGCCGGCGCCCGCGCCGCGGCCACCGTGGCGGAGCTCGCTGCGGGCCGCGATGTGGTCGTGACGATGCTGGTCGAGGACGCACACGTCCGCGACGTCGCCCTCGGCCCGGGCGGGCTGTGCGAATCGCTCGGACGCGGCGCGATTCACCTGACGATGGGCACGCACGGCGTCGCCACGGTGCGCGAGCTCGAGGCCCGGCACCGCGAAGCGGGCCAGACGCTGGTCGCGGCGCCGGTGCTCGGGCGCCCGGATCTCGCCGCCACCGGCCAGCTCGGCATCGTCGTCGGGGGGCCGGAGGAAGCCGTGACGCGCTGCGGCGCGCTCCTCGAAGCGATGGGCCGGCGCACGTTCGTCGCCGGGCCGAAGCCGGAATCGGCCACCGCGATCAAGCTCGCGAACAACGCCGTGCTCGGTTGCGCGATGGTCGCCATGGCGGAGGGCTTCTCCCTCGTGCGCAAGTACGACGTCGAGCCGCAGGTGTTTCAGGACGTCATGACGGAGGGGCTGTTCGCCGCGCCCGCGTACAAAGTGTACGGGCAGAAAATGGTCGACGAGAGCTTCGACGAGGTCGGCTCTCCGATTTTCGTGGGGCTCAAGGACGCGAAGCTGATCGCCGCCGCCGCGGCGATCGCGCACGTGCCGATGCCGAGCCACAACGTCTATCTCGACCGGCTGCTCGGAGCCGTCGCGCACGGCGACGGTGACCGCGATCAGGCCGTGCTCGGCCGCGAGCAGGCGCGGGCCTGCGGTATCGACTAGGGAAGCTCTGCACAGCCCCGTGGCGGCGCGCTGCGGCGTTGAAAATCTGGGCGAAATGCTCACGTACTCCCGTGCACGCTGCGCTTTCGAAGCGATTTTCGCCTTGCATCGCATCCACCACGGACCCTGTGCAGAGCTTCCCTGGGGCGTGCCGGGGTCACC
>JAFGNC010000380.1 GCA_016927175.1 Gammaproteobacteria bacterium
ATCTTCAGGTCGCTGATGTCGGCGCCTTTGGAGATCTTGTCCACCAGCTCGAATCCGGCCGCCTCGAAGGCTTTCAGCCAGTCCGACGTCTGCCAGCGATTGACGTACTGCACCTCATTCTCGAAGAACGTCCTCCAGATGCGGTCCGAGTACTCGAGGTACTGTTTCGGCGACGCGTTGTCGTCGTAATGCGTCAGGTGGTCGTCGATGCCGATCTGGTGGATCGTATAGCCGCCCGGCGTCAGCGTCCGGTACATGTCCCGCGCCAGCTGATCGATGTGCTGCGCGGGCACGTGCTCGAGCACGTGGAAGCTCGTGATGAAGTCGAAACGGCGGTCGTCGAACCCGGTCAGCAGGCCGTCGGGCTCGATGACGTAGTCGATGCCGAAAGTAGCGTAGAGCTCCTCGAAGCTCTTGCAGTCGAGGACCTTGCGGAGGTTTTCCCGGGCCTTCTCGTCGGTGCGGGACTTTTCGAAATGCTCGAACAGCTTTTCCGCGGCGGCCTGCAGGGCCTGCAGCTGGCGGTTGTCCCAGATGTCCAGCGTGGTCAGGCGCAGGTCGTAAAAGAGCCGCAGATACAAGGAGTACCAGTGCATCCACCCGGTGCCGATCTCGAGCACGCGGTCGCCGTCCTTCACCGCCTGGTGCTTGCGGCACAGCTCGACCAGCAGGTCGCCGCGCGCGACCCGGACGTCGAAATCGTTGACGGCGATCCGGTTGCGTTGACCGACCACGTTGCCGATGCGCCGATAAAGATTCTTGGAAAGCGGATTGAGGGAGAAAGCCTTCAGTGCCGCAGCGGCCATCGCGTATCTCAGCATCGAGCTTATTCCTTCTTCTTCGTGCCGTTGCGCAGGACGCCCCTGTCCGCGCACGCACGTGTTCCTTATTCTTGTGCAGCGCGGCCGGGAGCCCCGTTCGCACGCACATCTCAAACTAGCATGAACCCGCCGCGCCGTTTGATCGGTATCTTTACCGATATTGCTATCGCGCGCCAGAGTGTTTGGCGCTCGCCGGCACGCACGGTTAAGGTAGTCGCCGAAATTTCTGTGCTGGAGAATCTTCGAGTTGGTCGAAGCAACCGTTCCTGAATCCGCCGATGCCGAGGCCTCTTCGCCGTCGCCCGCGCGGCCTCTGCGCGTCGGCATTTTCTATCACGCCGATCCGGTCGGTCACGTGCCGGGCGGCATCGAGACCGTGATCCGCGGCGTCCTGAAATGGGCGCCCGACGACATCGAATACACGCTGTACGGCGCCACCAGCGACCCGGTCCGCCGGCCTGTCGGCCGCAAGCTCGAGGTCCCGCTCGGCGACAAGCTCGTCCGTTACGTACCCATGGTTTCCCTCGACCCGTCCGCGGCGCGGCAGCTGGTGCCGCTGACGATCCGTTACATGCACGCGCTGCGCCGATATCAGCGCTCCGGCGCGCTGCACGGCCTGGACGTTCTGGACTTCCACCGCATCGAGGCGCTGACACTGTTCCGGGGCGACGCGCGGCCGAAGAACGTGATGATCCACCAGGACATGGAAGTCATCCGCAACAAGGACTGCGACATCGGGTGGCGGCACGCGCCGTGGCTCTACGAGTACATCGAGCCGCGGCTGTTCCGACTGGTCAGCCGCGTATTCTGCGTCCGCCGCTCGGCCGTCGAACGCTATCGACGCATCTACCCGGACCTGGCCGACAGATTCGCCTTTCTGCCGACGTGGGTCGATCCGTCGTTCTTCCGGCCGCTCGCGGACGAGGAGCGGCGCCGCGCACACAGGAGATCCGTGGCGGACAGCGTCGGCGCACCGCCGACGTCGCGTTTCATCGTCACTGTCGGGCGTCTCGACCGGCAGAAGGATCCGCTGCTCTTGCTCGAGGCGGTCAAGCGGGTGGCCGACGTGCATCCGGACGTTCACCTGCTGATCGTCGGCGACGGCACGCTGCGGCCCGAGGTCGAGGCGCGCATACGCGCTCTCGGGCTCGGCGCGCACGTGACGCTGGTGGGCACTGCGCCGGCCGAAAGAATAAGGGAACTGTTGCAGGCCTCGGACGTGTTCGCTTTATCGTCGGCCTACGAGGGCATGCCGATCGCCGTGCTCGAAGCGCTGGCGTCGGGCGTGCCGGTCGTCACGACGGATGTCGGAGAGGTCCGGCTGGTCGTCCGGGACGGCGTCAGCGGGTTCGTCGTGCCGGAGCGTACGCCGGAGGCGCTCGCGAACGGCATGGCCGAGGCGCTGGCCCGGCTCGACACGATGCTGGGGGCGCCGTGCGTGGCGGCCGTTTCCGAGTACGTGCCGGACCGTGTGCTGAGTCAGGTCTACCAGCATCATCGCGGGCAACGCCCGCGCGGCGCCGCGGGACGGCGGTGATACCGTGCGGGGGCGCGCCGTGGCATACAACTTGCCTGTGGATCGACGGGGGCTCGGGGGGCCGAAGCGGATAAGACACTAATGAACCTGCTCGTCATCCTGCTGTTCATATCCATCTTCACGATGGGCTACCTGGTGCATCAGCTCCAGGTGCTGTCCGGGTACTGGGTGCTGGTGCCCGAGCTGCTGTCGGGCGTTGCGCTGCTGATCGTGCTCGCGCGCCTCGTCGGCGGGCGCAAGGCGATGCTCGACTGGCGCTACGGCGTGTTCTTCGCGATATTCGTGTTCGTGCTGCTATTCGGCTTTCTGGCCCAGTCGACGCCCGCCGGCGTCGTCGTCGCGGGGCTGCGCAACTACGTCAAGTTCATTCCGTTTTTCCTGCTGCCGCTCGTGTACCCCTTCACGAGCCGACAGCTGAAGATGCAGATGGGCGTGCTGCTGACTCTGTTGTTCCTGCAGACGCCGCTCGCCTTATACCAGCGTTTCGTGCAGTTCGCGGACAAGATGCACACGGGCGACCCCGTCCGCGGCACGGCGACGACGTCGAGCGCGCTGACGCTGCTGATGTGCTGCGGCATCGCGCTGATCGTGACGCTCTATCTGCGCAAACGCATCAAGCTTCCGATGCTGCTCGTCGGCATCGCCTTCCTGGGCCTCCCGACGATGCTGAACGAGACGAAGAGCACGCTGCTGATGATGCCGATTGCCGTGCTGGCGCCGGCACTGTTCATGCCGAGCGGCTCGCGCCCGCTGAAGAAGATGATTCCGCTCGTCGCAGTCGGCTGCGCCGCGCTCTTGTCGTACATGGCGGTCTACAACACGCTGATCCAGCACCGGGACGACGGCAAGGAGCTCGGGTCGTTCCTGACGGAAGGCCATATCGAGGATTATCTGTACACCGGTTTCGCCGAAGGCGACGGCACCTGGATCGGCCGTTTCGACAGCATCGCGCTCGCGATGCGCGGCATCTCCGGCGATCCGCTGAGGGTCGCTTTCGGCTACGGCGCCGGCAACGTGTCCGAGTCGGCGCTGCCGGGGTTCGACGGGCAGTACGTCGCCTACGTGGAGCTGTACGGCGTAGACGTGACGCAGATCAGCAACTTCATGTGGGAGATCGGCATCGTCGGGTTGGCGGGGTATCTGCTGCTCTACTGGTTCGTCTTCCGGGACGCGCGGCGGCTGTCGAAGCGCGACGACGCGGCGGGAATGCTCGGGCAGGCCTGGGCCGTGGTCGCGGTGATCATGGGCATGGCGCTGTTCTACAAAAGCATCTTCGCGATGAACGAGGTCGCGTACCTGTTCTGGTTCTTCTCCGGTGTCGTGGCGCGGGAGGCCTATGCGTTGCGGCAGGAGCGCCGCAGCCCGGCCGCGCGGCCGGCGCCGCGCCGCGAGCCCGAGGTCGTGGCGCCGTACGGCGGACGGCCCGCATTCTGATATGCCGCCTTCGCCGCCCGCGGCTCCCGAAGACGCACGCCGCGGCTGCCCCGGGGCGGTGCGCCGCCCCGGGCCCGCGGGCAATCCGTCATGACTCGCAGCGCCTCGAGCTCGCGCAGCATCCTGACGACCAACGGGCTCGTGATCGGCGCGCTGCTGATCGGGTTCGCGAATCACGTTGCGATCGCGGCGCTGTTCGGCCTGACGCGCAACGTCGACGCGTACTACGCGGCGCTGATGCTGCCGACGCTGTTCATGAACCTGTTCCTGGACTACCTCGGCAAGAACTTCATGCCGACGTTCGCGCGCGCCAGAAAGGAGAGCCGGGAGCTCGCATCGGAGCTCACGTCGTCCGTCGTCACGATCGTGTCGCTGGTGGCGGTCGGTGCCGCGGTGCTGCTCGCGCTATTCGGCGCGAAGCTGTTCGAGCTGCTGCTGCCGGGGTTCACGGCCGGCGAGGTCGAGCTGGTTCATCGCTACTTCCTGATCATGGCGCCGACGCTGGTGCTGACTGCGATCACGGTGTTCCACGAGTACGCCTGCCAGCACGACGAGGACTACGTGCGGATCGCGGCGATTCGCGCCGCGCTTCCCGTCGCCAACCTGATCGCGATCCTCGCGCTGAGCCCGCTGATCCGGGAGTACGCGCTGCCGACCGGCTACCTGCTCGGGCACGTGATCGTGTTCGTGCTGATGGCGCGGCGCGCGAACTACACGTACTCGTGCCGCATTTCGCTTCGCAGGGACTGGGAGCGCAAGATTTTCGCCAATTCGGCCGTCGTGATGGGAAGCGGTCTCGTCGCGCGGACCAAGGTCATCGTCATGAATTATCTCGGCTCGATGCTCGGCGGCGGCGCGATCTCGGC